>JBBDIX010000039.1:0-4519 GCA_040880235.1 Nitriliruptoraceae bacterium | reverse complement strand
AACGACCTGGTCGGCTGGGTCGCGGCCAGCCTGCGCGAACTGTTCGCGGAGCCCCGCCGCTGATCGACGGATCGCCGTTCAGCCGCGGACGTCCGGCCCGGTGTCGAACGTGTCGAGCTCGCGTCCGCGCGTCTCGGGCAGTCGGGTGAATCCCGTGGCCACGAGTGCGACGACGATGCCGACCCCCAGCGTCGGCGCGGCGAACCCGTTGGTTGCGTCTGCCAGGGTGCCGACGATCACGAGCCCGGACACGGCGCCGACCACGCCCGCGACGGTCATCCACCCGGCAACCGTCGCGCGCACCGAGGTCGGGACGAGTTCCGCGGCGAGCGCACCGGCGGGAGCGGCGTACGCGCTGCTCGCGGCGACCGCGCCGACGTAGCCGATCGCCAGCCCGGGCAGCGACCCGGCATATCCCACGGCCACGGCAGCACCGGTGGCCGCCATGGACAGGGCCGCGGCGGGGCATCGGCCCCAGCGGTCCGCGCCGAGGCGACCCAGCAGCAGCCCGGCGATCCCGGCGGGTCCTGCGGCAAGCACGAGCAGCGACAGGGACAGGGGGGACGCGCCCAGCACCCGTTCGCCGTACAGGAACAGGAACGTGAAGCCGGGACCGGTCGCGGCGGCGAGTACGGCGGTCATTCCCCACAGCAGTGCCACGTCGCGGCGGAAGCGCGCGGGGATCGCCCCCGGGATCAGCCGCGTGCGCCGCGTCGTGGTGGCGATTCGGGGTTCGCGCACCCTGCGGGCCAGCAGGGGGAGCAGCAACAGGGGGACGGCCGCGAAGGCGGTGACCAGCCGGAACGACGGTTCGCCGGGCAGCAGGCCACGGCCGACCGACACGAGTCCCGACCCCAGTCCGTACGCCGCGGCGACGAGCGCGATCGCTGCGGAACGGTCCCTTGCCGTCGACTCCTCGGCCGCGACCACGCCCGCCAGTGCGTTCACGGTCGACAGTGCCGGCCGCGCGAGGGCGACGAGCACGACGTACCACCAGAACCCCGGGGCGGCCGCCGCCAACGAGGTGAGGGCGAGTCCCACGGCCGCCAGTGACAGCAGGACCCGGCGACGTCCGAGCCGGTCGGCCACGGCGGCGGCAGGCAGGCTCGCGAGCGATGCGAGGCGGATCACGGCCAGCGCGATGCCGACCGTCGTCGTGGGCAGTCCGACCTGTGCCGCCAGGTCGTTTCCGCTGGCGGGTTCGCCGAACGCCGCGGCGACGTCGCCGATCACGGCGGTCACCCCGAACTGCGCGAGGCCGGCGGCGACCGACAGGGCAGACACGGTGAGCACCGGCGCGGTGAGCCACGCGGGACGGCGGGCCGATGCGTCGCTCACGCTCACTCCTTGGCCAGCGAACCGTATCGGCCCGCCCGCGGGCGCTTCGGGCCGGCGGGTAGGGTCGCCGGATGCGACTCGTCACGTGGAACGTCAACTCGGTGCGCGCACGCCTGCCGCGGGTGCTCGAACTGCTCGACGTGCACCGTCCGGACGTCGTGTGCCTGCAGGAGACCAAGGTCGATGCGGCCGGGTTCCCCGCGCAGGTCCTGCACGACGCCGGCTACTCGGTGGTCGAACACTCGGAGGGTCGGTGGAACGGGGTCGCCCTGCTGGTCGCCGCGTCGACGCCGACGCTGCAGACCGTCTGTCGAGGGCTTCCCGGTGAGCCGAACCCCGCCGAGGCCCGCTGGATCGACGCGGACGTGGACGGGGTGCGCATCGCGAGCGTGTACGTCCCGAACGGTCGTGAGCCGACGCATCCGATGTTCGACGAGAAGCTGCGATTCCTGGAGGCGATGGAGGCGCACGCCGCCGGGCTGGTCGCCGCGGGTCCGACCATCATCGCCGGCGACTTCAACGTCGCACGCGAGGATCGTGACGTGTGGGACCCGTCGATGTTCGTCGGTGCCACGCACGTGACCCCGGACGAACGTGGTCGTCTCGAGGAACTGCTCGCCGTGGGGCTCACCGACGCCCATCGCGTCGCCGTGCCGGAGGGATCCGACTTCACCTGGTGGGACTACCGCATGGGGGCGTTCCGGCGAGGGATGGGGATGCGCATCGACCTCGCGCTCGTGTCGAGGCACGTGACCGTCGATCACGTGGAGGTGGACACGGTGTTCCGGCGCAACAACGAGGCGGGCGACAAGCCCTCGGACCACGCGCCCGTGGTGGTCGACGTCACCGTCGAGGGCTGATCCGTCCCCGGAGACACGGTGTGGGTGCAGCGTCCGGTCGAAGGCCCGGGTTCAGTGCTCGGGGGAGCCGTGCTGGTGCGGGTCGTCGAGCACCATCGTCCCGTCGTCGAGCAGGTGGGCGTGACCGCCATAGGCCTCGTCGAGCATCGACGGGGTGAGCACCTGCGCCGCGGGCCCAGCCGCGACGATCCGCCCGGCCATCAGCACCACGATGTCGGCCGAGCGGGCGGTGCCGATGTCGTGGGTGGTGAGGATCACGACACGCCCCTGGTCGCGCTCCTGGGCGATGACGTCGGTGATCACCTGCTGGGTCACCAGGTCGAGGCCGGTGATCGGCTCGTCGAGCAGCAGGACGTCGGCCCGCTGGGCGAGGCCCTGGGCGATGAAGGTGCGCTGGCGCTGACCACCGGACAGCTCGTGGAGCTGGCGGCCGGCGATCGAGGAGATCGCCATGCGGTCGATGGCGGAGTCCACCGCGGCCCGGTCGTCGGAGGTGAGCGGGCGAAACGCCCCAGAGGTCGCGTAGCGGCCCATGCGAACGGTCTCGCGCACCGTCAGCGGCACGGACTCGTTGGCGGCGGTCGCCTGCATCACGTAGGCGATCCGTGAACGCGACGCGCGCGGTGAGCGGCCGTCGACGCGCACGCTGCCGAGGTCCGGGGTGATGAGCCCCGCGATGGTGGACAGCAGGGTCGACTTGCCGGCTCCGTTGGGTCCGATGACGGCGACGACCTGGCCCCCGTGGATCCGCAGGTCCACGTCGCTCAGGGCCACGTGGCCGTCGTAGCCGACCTGCAGCCCGTCGACGGTCACCTCGACGCGAGGTCGTTCGACCACGGTGCCGTCGGTCTCCCGGCCCCCGGACGTCGACGACGCACGCCGGTGGGCTGGCGCGTTGGGAATGATGCCCATAACGTTTCTCTGGTTGCGTGCCTCGAATCTACCCAAGGAACGACCCTGCTCGACCTGGTCGTCGAACCGTTCGCCTACGGGTTCATGCGCAGCGCCTTCGCTGCTGGCGTGCTGACGGTCGTGGCCAGTTCCCTCGTGGGCACCTGGGTGGTGATGCGGGGCATGGCCTTCATGACCGACGCCCTCGCGCACGGCGTGCTGCCCGGGATCGCGCTGGCCTACATCCTCGGTGGCAACCTGCTGCTCGGTGGAGCGCTCAGCGCCGTCGTCATGATCCTGGGGGTGAGCCTCGCCAGTGCGCGGAGCCGACTCGGTGAGGACACCTCGATCGGCCTGCTGTTCGTCGGGATGCTCGCCGCGGGTGTCGCGATCATGTCGCGCGGTGGGGCGTACGCCGGCGACCTGACTGGCATCCTGTTCGGGGATCCGCTCGGGGTCACCCGCGCGGACCTGCGCATCGCGGCGTGGGCGGCACTGGCGGCCCTGGCCATGGTCGTCCTGTTCCATCGGCCGTTCCTGGTGCTCACCTTCAGTCCCCAGAAGGCCGCGCTGCTCGGCATGCGGCCGCGTCTGACCCACCTCGTGATGCTGGGACTCGTCGCGATGGTGGTGCTGACCTCGTTCCGCACGGTCGGCACCCTGCTCGTGTTCGCCTTCATGGTCGCCCCGCCCGCCACGGCGGCACTGGTCTCTCGACGGGTTCCGGTGATGATGGTCGTGTCCGTGGGGGTCGGCGTGGCCGGCGTGGGGCTGGGACTCGTCGTGAGCTTCCACGCGAGCACCGCGACCGCGCCGACCATCGCGGGCCTGACGGTGCTGGCCTTCTTCACCGTGCTGGCCGCCACCGAACTGACCGGCCGCCTGCGGGCGCGCGGTCGCGCGAAGCAGGGGACGGAGGCGTCGGGATCAGGCGCAGCGGCGACACATGCCGACGAACTCGACACGATGTGACTCGACGGCGAAGCCATGGTCGCGGTTGGCGAGCGCCGCCGCACGGGTGAGTTCCTGCTCGACCGCGCCGGGAAGCTGGACGTCCTCGATCCGCCCACACGTACTGCACATCATGTGATGGTGGTGCTCCGAGTGTTCCTCGGTCAGTTCGAACCGTGCCACGTCGTCGGTCGACGAGATGCGGTGCACGGCGCCGCACTGCTCGAGGATCGCGAGGTTGCGATACAGGGAGCTCAACGACTGGGCCGCACCGAGGTCGTGCAGTTCGGTGATCGTCACGGGCCGGGCCGTCTCGAGGAGCAGGTCGACGAGCTGCCGACGTCCCCGGGTGTAGCGCTGGCGGGTCCGTCGCAGCTGTTCGTCGACCGCGTGGTGAACGTCGTTGGTCATGATCTCCACAGCGTAGGCGTTGCGCGACAGGCGCCCCGGAAGGTCGAGGTGGGTGACGTCCCGGAGGT
>JBBDIX010000038.1:0-30043 GCA_040880235.1 Nitriliruptoraceae bacterium | reverse complement strand
GTCGAGCACGTGCGCACTGCCCGCGAGGTCCGCGATTCCTGCCAGACCGACGACGTCGCCATCCGGGGCGGTCGCCAGGATCCAGGATCGATCGGTCCGGCACAGGTCGGCCGTCAGCAGGTCGACAGACCACGGGGAGCGCGACGCGGTCCGACTGAGTGCCGCGAGGCGATCGGCGTCCGTCGGGCGGGCGTCCGCCAGCGTCACGTCCACGCGGTCCACGCCCACCACGTCGGTCACGCGCCCTCACCCCCACGCAGCCTGCCCCGAGTGGCCCACCCGATCTGCGCATCGGCCTGGCGCAGGTAGAGGGGCTGCAGCTGCAGCGGCGTCTGGGTGTCCTCACGGACGAACCGCGGCACACACAGTTCGGCGAGCACGGCTGCGTCCGGCCAGCCGACGTCCAGTCCCGCCACTGCCGTGTCGGTGTTCGCGAGCTGCTCGCGATGCGCCAGCGCCCCTTCTCCGACCGCGAGCACGTCGCTTCCCTGCGCGGCGATCTCGGCCTCCAGGGTGTCGACGTTGCCCACCCGCAGGTCTCCCTGACGCTGCACGCCGCCCGGAGACGAGCGGTAGAAGGCCCAGAACAGTTCACCGCGGCGGGCGTCGAGCACTGCGCAGATCAGACGTCGCACGTGGCGGACCTGGAAGGCGAGCACGTCGAGGCTGCACATCCCGACCACGGGCAGGTGCCGGGTGCCCGCGATGGCCTGCGCGGTCGCGATCCCGACCCGCAGGCCCGTGAACAGTCCCGGTCCGATCCCGACGGCCACCCCGGTGATCCGGTCGGCGCTCATACCAGCCTGTCGCAGGCAGAAGTCGATGGCGGGAGCGACGAACTCTCCGTGCCGCCGGTCGACGCCCAGTGATGCGGACGCGACGACGCGGTCGCCGTCGACGAGCGCGACCGACGACCGTGACGTGGAGGTCTCCAGTCCCAGGATCAGCATCCGGTGCCCTCCTCCACGATCCAGTCACTGCAGCGCTCGATCATGTGCTCCCGCAGGCCGCGCCACCGACCGTGCCCACGCAGGTGGACGAGCCGCGATCCCTCGGCCCGTGTGGGATCCTCGAGCACGATGTCGACCTCCAGCCGGTCCGGCGGGAGCAGGGGCCCGATCGCATCTCCCCACTCCACGAAGGTCACCACGTCCGGCGCGAACACCTCGTCGCCGAGGTCGAACACGTCGTGCAGTCGGTTCAGTCGGTAGACGTCGCAGTGGACCACGGGGATCCGTGCCGTGGGATACGTGCGCACCAGGGTGAACGTCGGGGAGGTGACGCGCCCCTCGACCCCGAGCGCGCCCGCGGCACCCTGCACGAAGCAGGTCTTGCCGGCGCCCAGTTCGCCGCTGAGCACCACGACGTCGCCCGGCTCGAACAGACCGGCGAGCGCTGCAGCCGCCTGCTGGGTCTGACCGGGGTCGGTCGTCCGCAATCGGATCGCCTCGTCCACGTCCACCTCGTGCTGATCGGCAGGAGCCTGCCCGACGTCACGACTGCGCGCGGGCCCGCGCGCGCAACTCCTGCAGGATGTCTGCGCCGGTCCCCAGACGGCCGTCGAGGACGGCCCCGGCGGTCGCGATGTCACGACCGATGCTGTCCGCGGCCCGGGGCACCCCGCGCAGCACGTCGTCGGGATGATAGGTGGGGATGAGGGTGATCCCGTCGAGGATGGCGAGCCGGTAGCCCGCCACCTGCACGATGGAGACCTCACGACCGTAGAGCGCCGAGGTGGTCAGAGACCCGAACGACACGACCACCTCGGGCCGAACGAGGTCGATCTCCGCACGCAGGTGGCCCTGACACGAACGGATCTCCGCACGGGTCGGGGGCCGGTCCTTCCGAGGCCGACACCGCACCAGGTTGGTGATCCGAACGCTCGTCGGGTCGAGGCCCGCCAACTCCAGGGCATGTTCGACGAGGTTGCGAGCACTGCCCGACAGGGCCGCACCGCGCAGGTCCTCCGGACGTCGTGGCGCCGACCCGACGAGCATGAGGCGGGCGTCCATGGGGCCGTCACCGACCGACGGATGACGCCGGTCCCGGTGCAGGTCACACGACGTGCACTCCTGGATCCCACGACCGAACTCGGCGAGCGGAAGCACGCCTCCGGAGGGGTTCGACGCCGATGATGCTGCCACGCGGGTCCTCAGGGGTGGCGGCAGGGGTGTTACCCGCCAGGGTAGCGGTCACACGTGCCGGTCGCGGTCGCCCAGTGCCGGCAGGCCGCCCCCGGCGGCGGCCGTCAGCGGGCCTCGCCGCACGGCCTCCGCGACGGCGTCGGTGGCCAGTTCGGCCACCAGGTCCACGCGGGTCTCCACCGTGCCCGTCGCCAGACAGAACAGGGCATCACCGTCGAACTCCGTGTGGGCGGGACGCACGGATCGGGCGATGCCCGTGTGGGCGAGATCAGCCACCCGGTGAGCGGCACGCCGATCGAGCCGCGCATCGGTCACGACGCACCCGATGACCGTGTTCTCCCCCGAAGCCGGCCCGCCGCCGGCGATCACCGAGGCATCCACGTACGGGTAGCGGGGAGCGCCGACGTCCGCGCGCGACGTCGCCAGTGGCGTCCCGTCCGCGGAGAACACCTCCCCCAGCGCGTTGTTGGCGACGACGGCCCAGACCGTCACACCATCGGCCCGCCGCGTCGCGACCCCCTGGCCGCTGCGCCATCCATGCTCGATGCCGCCGACCTTCGCGACGCTGCACCCCGTCCCGGCGCCGATCGTGCCCTCGGCCACGTCACCGGGTCTCGCCGCGTCGCACGCCGCGTACCCAGCCGCGGGTCCGGGACGTTGGCCGGGAATCCCGACCGCGGCGTCCAGCACGATCGCCGCGCCGACGATGGGCACGACGCCGGTTCGGACCGGGTGACCGACGCCACGTTCCTCGAGCCAGCGCATCACCCCGTCTGCTGCGGCCAGTCCGTACGCGGAACCCCCCGCGAGCACGACAGCGTGACACACCTCGACCTTCCCGGAGGGTCCGAGCGCCGCGGCCTCGCGGGTGCCCGGCGCGGACCCACGCACCGCGATCGCACCGACGGTTCCCGGCGGCGGGAGCACCACCGTGCATCCCGACACCGCGTCGGGCGACGTCCACGTGCCGACCGTGACCCCGTCGACGGCACTCACCGGCCCCCGCCCGTGTGGACACGTGGCAGACGACCGGTCAGCTGGGTCGCGATCTCGTAGGTGATGGTGTCGGCTGCGCTCGCCCAGTCCTCGACCTGCAACTGTTCGTCGCCGTCGGAGCCGATCAGGGTGACGGTCTGGCCGACCTGCGGTGCCGATGCGTCGCACCACACGAGCACCTGGTCCATCGTGACGGTGCCTGCGACCGGGTGGCGCCGACCGTCGATGAGCACCTCGGCGATGTTGGTCAGTGCCCGAGGCATCCCGTCCGCATACCCGATCGGCAGGGTCGCGATCCACCCGTCGCGCGGCGCGTGCCAGCGGTGGCCGTACGACACCGGGGTGCCGGCCGGCACCCGTTTGACGTGGGACACCTCGGTCGTCAGGGACAGTGCGGGCAGCAGCCCGTGATCGCTGGCGTCGACATCCGTCGACGGGGACAGGCCGTAGATCCCGATGCCGGCGCGAACCATCGTGTACCGAGCGTCGGGGTACCGAAGCGCCCCTGCGGTGTTGGCAGCGTGCACGTGGGTCGGGGCCATCCCGACGTCCCGGGCCCGGTCGACGAGGCGGTCGAACACCGCGAGCTGTTCGTGGGTCGCGCGCACCCCGGGTTCGTCCGCGCGCGCCAGGTGGGTGGCGAGCCCATCGACGCGCACCCGCGACGCCGTCGTCACGCTCGCGAGCAGGTCGTCCCACTCCTGCGGGGTCGCACCGACCCGGCCCATGCCCGTGTCGGCCTTGAGGTGGACGGTCACGTCACGTCCGACCTCGTCAGCATGCGCGTCGAGCAGCGCGACCGTGCGCGGCGAGTACACCATCGGGGTCAGGTCGTGGTCGACGAGCGTGCCGATCGCCGCCGGGGGCGGTTCGGTCAACAGGAGGATCGGCCCGTCGAGGCCGGCGCGTCGCAGTTCCACGCCCTCCTCCACCAGCGCGACGGCGACCCATGCCGCACCGGCGTCCACGGCCGCGCGCGCGACGGGCACCGCCCCGTGCCCATACCCGTCGGCCTTCACCACCGCGCAGACGGACGTCGACGGCCCGACGACCGCACGGATCCGACGCACGTTGTGCCCGATGGCGTCCAGATCGACGTGGACGGTCGTGGGACGCCACGATGCCCCCGGCGGTGCGACCGTCATCGCGGGTCCCCGAGCATCACGCGTCCGCCCGCCCAGACGTCGGCGCACCCACGACGACCCGCCGTCGGGTCGTCAGGCCAGCCGGCAGGTGCACCCACCGGATCCGGCTCCGCGAGCGCCCCGAGCACCGCCGGGATCCGTTCGAGCACGTCACGGGCCGTCGCACGATCCGCGCGGTCCCTGCCGGCGCACATCCCCGCCGCCGCGTGCCACCAGACGGCTCGCGCGACCGCGAGCGCGACGTCCTCGGCCCCGGCGACCGCAGCGGCGAGCAGGCCGGCGAGTGCGTCGCCGGTTCCCCCGGTGCCGAGCGCGGGACTGCCGAGCGGACAGACCCAGACCCGACCATCAGGCGCCGCGACCATCGTGCCCGGCCCCTTGGCCACGATCACCGCGTCGAGCTCGCGGGCGAGTCGCGGAACGCGTTCGGCACGTTCGGCCCACACCGTGTCCGGGTCGTCACCACACAGGCGCGCCAGTTCCCGCACGTGCGGGGTGAGCACGAGGATCCCGGCGTGGTCGGCGAGCCGCGTGGGATCCTCGCGGAACAGGTTGAGCCCGTCCGCGTCGAGCACGAGTCTCGATGCGCGGGCCAGCAGGCGTTCGACGACCGCGCGTGCTCCCGGTCCGATCCCGATCCCGGGCCCGGCAGCGACCGCGTCGAAGCGCGACACGTCGACACCCGGCCGGTCGCGATCGGGGACGTCGAGCAGGTCGGCCGCGTCGGCCGACAGGGCTCCTGACGGGTCGGACGACGCCTCGTGGACCATGACGCCGGCGTCCACGCGACCGGTCACCTCACCGCGCACGGCCGACGGGACGAACGCGGACACGAGTCCCGCCCCACCCCGCAGGGCGGCGTCGGCCGCGAGCACGGCGGCCCCCGAGGTCCCGACGGCACCCGCGACCACGAGCACCACCCCGCGTCGACGCTTGTCCGCATCGACGGGAAACGCCTCGGGTCGTGCGCCGGCCGCCGTCAGCGCCCACCAGTCCCCGGCGTCCGGCTGCCACCGGGCACCGAGGTCCCCGACGACGATCTGCCCGGCGTGTTCGGCACCGGGATGCAGCAGCAGCCCACGCTTCAGGGCCCCGAACGTCACCGTGACATCGGCGCGCGCCGCGCCCGCGGGTGCACTGCCGTCGTCGGCGGACACTCCGGAGGGCACGTCGCAGGCCACGACCGGCGTACCCCGCTCCCGGGCATCCAGCAGCGCGCGGGTCGCCACGGCCGCGGTACCACGTGGCGCACCTCGCACCCCCGTACCGAGCAGCGCATCGACCGCGACGTCGCACCACTCCAGTGCTGCATGCAGCCCGACCTCGTCGGTGACCACGTACCCGCCGCGCGCCAGCCACGCCGTCCGGTTGGCCGCGCACGACTCGGACACCTCTCCGTCGATCCCGTCGAGGGCGACGACCCGTGCCGACGCGCCATGCTCGTCGCGGAGCCGTCGAGCGGCGGCCCAGCCATCGCCACCGTTGTCCCCACGGCCGACCAGGACCGCGACCCGCAGCCCGTAGCCGTGCCCGCCCGTGCGAACGACCGCTCGGGTGAGGTGCCCGGCTGCACGTTCCATGAGCCCGGCCCAGGTGTCGCCCGCGTCGACCGCCGCCGCGTCCGCAGCGCGCGCCGCTGCAGCATCGAGCAGCGCGAGGCGTGTGGCCGCGGCGTGGTCCATCACTCCACCGTGACGGTCTTGGCGAGGTTTCGCGGCTGGTCGACGTCCTCACCCCGCAGGGTGGCCACGTGGTACGCGAACAGCTGCAGGGGCACCACCGCGAGTACCGGTCCCGCGAGCTCGAGCGGGAGTTCCGGAAGGGTCAGGACGTGGTCGGCGTGTTCCCGCAACTCCTCGGTCGACCCGGCGGTGCCGATCGCGATCACTGACGCACCCCGGGCCCGGACCTCCTGGATGTTGGAGACCATCTTGCTGAACACGTGTCCGGCGGGTGCGAGCGCGACGACGAGCGATCCGGGTTCGATCAGCGCGATCGGTCCGTGCTTCATCTCTCCGGCCGGGAACGCCTCCGCGTGGAGATAGCTGATCTCCTTGAGCTTGAGCGCACCCTCGTAGGCGATGGGCAGGCCGGTGTGCCGACCGATGAACATCGTGTAGTCGACGTCGTGGTACTGCTCCGCGAGGGCGCGGATCTCGTCGTCGAGGCCGAGCAGCTCCTCGACCGCCGTCGGGACGTGGTCCAGTCGCTCGAGGATGTCCCGGCACTCCGACGAGTACATGCGGCCACGCTGCTGGGCGAGGTACAGGCCGAGGAGCAGACACCCGACGATCTGGGTGGTGAACGCCTTCGTCGAGGCCACCGCGACCTCCGGACCTGCGTGCGTGTAGAGGACGCCGTCGGCCAGTCGCGACAGGCTCGACCCGACCACGTTGCACAGCGCGAGCACCGGCGCCTGCTGGTCACGTGCGTGGTTGGCCGCGGCGATGGTGTCGCTGGTCTCCCCGGACTGGCTGATCGCGATGACCAGGGTGTGGGGGTCGACGATCGGATCGCGGTACCGGAACTCGCTGGCGACCTCGACGTCCACGGGAATGCCGGCCCAGTGCTCGATCGCGAGCTTGCCGACCATCCCCGCGTGCAGGGAGGTCCCACACGCGAGGATGAACACCTTGTCGACCCGGGCGAGGTCGCCCTCATCGATCCGCAGTTCGTCGAGGTGGAGCCGGCCCTGGTCACCGCGTCCGAGCAACGTGTCGGCGATGGCCCGGGGCTGCTCGTGGATCTCCTTGAGCATGAAGTGGGGATAGCCCTGCTTCTCCGCCGATCCGAGGTCCCAGTCGACCGTGTACGCGTGGGGCTCGACGTCCTGTCCGTCGGCGTCCACGACCTGCACGCCGTCCGGCGACAGGCGTGCGAGTTGCCCGTCGAGGAGCGCCGACACGTCGCGGGTGTGTTCGATCAGCGCGGCGACGTCCGACGCGCAGTACGACACGCCGTCGGCATGCGCGACGATCAGCGGCGCCTCACGTCGCGCGACGACGATCACGTCGGGTTCGTCGAGGGCCACGGCGCACAGGGCATACGCGCCCTCGAGCCGCGCGGTGACCCGTCGGGTCGCCTCGAGCAGGGACCCCTCGGCATCCGAGTCGCGCATCGCGTCGAGTTCGCCCGCGATCAGGTGGGCGACCACCTCGGTGTCCGTGTCCGACTGGAACTCCGCCCCGTCGAGCTGGTCGCGCAGGGCCCGGTAGTTCTCGATGATCCCGTTGTGCACCACGGCGACACGGCCCGACGGATCCGCGTGCGGATGGGCGTTGCGGTCGTTGGGTGCCCCGTGGGTCGCCCAGCGGGTGTGACCGATCCCGGTCGACGTCGCGAGCCCCTGTCCGTCCAGGGCCGCCACGAGGTTGTCGAGCTTGCCGGCGCGCTTGACCATCTGCAGGGCGCCATCGGACTGGGCGACGATCCCTGCCGAGTCGTACCCGCGGTACTCGAGACGCCGCAACCCCTGCAGTATCCCGTCGACCGCGTCGTCACGACCCGTGATCCCGATGATCCCGCACATCAGACGATTCCTTGCGCACCCGGGTCGGGGCGGCTGCGTGGGGCGGCGGCGGGCACGGGGCGCAGGCTATCGCCGGGGGCCACACGACGAGGGGTGCGAGAGGTGTCCGAACGATGCAACCCGGCGACCAGGCGCCTGTTCAGGCCACCGCGAGGTCGACCCTGACCTGCCTGGCGATGCGCTCAGCGGTCGCGGTGGCGTCGCCCTCGGTCTCGGCCTCGACCATGACCCGCACGACCGGCTCGGTACCCGACGGTCGAAGCAGCACCCGTCCGGAGTCGCCGAGGCGGTCCTGTTCACGGTTGACCAGGTCCCACACGCTGGTGGCGCCTTCGAGCCGGGCCCGGTCCACGCCCGAGACGTTCACGAGCACCTGCGGCAGGTGCTGCATCACTCCCGCCAGGTAGTCGAGCGAGGCCCCGGTCTCACCCATCACGGTGAGCAGGCGAACTGCCGTGAGGATGCCGTCGCCCGTCGTGGCGTGGTCGAGGTCGATGATGTGCCCGGACTGTTCTCCCCCGAGGTTCAGTCCACGTTCGCGCATCGCCTGCAGGACGTAGCGGTCGCCGACCGCGGTCTCCACGACCTCGACGCCGATCTCGTCCATCGCATGGCGGAACCCGAGGTTGGTCATCACGGTGGTGACGACGGTGTTCTGGGTGAGCGTGCCCGTGTCGAGGCCGCGCCGCGCCAGGATCGCGAGGATCACGTCGCCATCGACATCGGCGCCGGTGCTGGTGACGGCGACGATCCGGTCGGCGTCACCGTCGTGACTGATGCCGACGTCAGCTCCGTGTTCGAGCACGGCAGCGCGGACCGCCTCCGGGTGCGTCGACCCACAGTCCAGGTTGATGTTCGCGCCGTCGGGTGTGCAGTGCACGGCGATGACCTCGGCACCGAGCTGCCGGTAGACCTGCGGAGCGACACTGCTCGCCGCTCCGTTGGCCCCGTCCACCACGACCTGCATCCCGGCGAGGTCCACGTCGGCCAGCGACGTCAGGTACTCGATGTAACGCGCGACCGCGGCGGGGTCGCTGAGACGGCGTCCGATACCTATGCCGCGAGGTCGCGCGCCGGGAGCGTCGAGGAGCGCTTCGAGGCGGGCCTCGGTGGCGTCATCGAACTTGAACCCGTCCCCATCGAAGAACTTGATCCCGTTGTCCCCGACCGGATTGTGCGACGCGGAGATCATGGCGCCCGCCATCGCGGACGACCGGGACGTCAGGTGGGCGACGGCAGCCGTGGGCAGCACCCCGGCCGTGCGGGCGTCGCCGCCGGCGGAGGTGATGCCAGCGACGAGCGCCGACTCGAGCATCTCGCCCGACCAACGGGGGTCCCGGCCGATGACGACGGCCGGACGCTCATCCGTGGTCTCCTGCAGCAGGGTGACGAGGGCGCGGCCGAGTGCCAGGGCAAGCTCGGGCGTGAGTTCGACGTTCGCCGAACCACGGATCCCGTCGGTGCCGAAGAGCGAGCCCACGACCGGCGGTTCAGCGCTTGCTGAACTGCGGCGCGCGACGTGCCTTCTTCAGGCCGTACTTCTTGCGCTCGACCTTCCGGGCGTCACGGGTCAGCAGTCCCGCCTTCTTGAGCGGGGCGCGCCAGTCGGCGTCGTGATCGGTCAGCGCACGCGCGATCGCCAGCCGCAGGGCGCCGGCCTGGCCGGTGGTGCCACCGCCGTGGATTCGGGCGTCGACATCCCAGGCCCCTGCCTGCTCGAGCACGTTGAACGGCTCGAGCACGTGGGCTCGGAGCTTCTCCGTCCGGAAGTAGTCCTCGAACGGGCGACCGTTGATGGTCAGGGTGCCGGCACCGCGGGTGACGCGGGCACGGGCGACGGCGGACTTGCGCCGTCCGGTGAAGATGGTTGCTGCCATGTTGCCTGTTTCCTGGCTCGTCGGGAGTCCGGGTGGCCGCGCCCCCGAATCCGGGGCACGCGTCCGTGTCTCAGACGTGGTCGGGGAAGGGCTTCGGCTGCTGGGCGACGTGCGGGTGCTCGCCACCGGCGTACACGTGCAGCTTGCGACCCATCGCGTTGCCGAGGCGGTTCTTGGGCAGCATGCCCTTGATCGCGGTCTCGAGCACCTGCGCGGGTCGACGCTCCATCTGCCGGGCGAAGGGCACCGAACGGATGCCGCCCGGGAAGCCGGAGTGGGAGTGGTAGAGCTTCTGTTCGCCCTTGCCGCCACTGACCTGGATGCGTTCCGCGTTGATCACGATGACGTTGTCACCCATGTCCATGTGTGGCGCGAACGTGGGCTTGTGCTTGCCGCGGAGGACGGTGGCGACGCGGGTCGCGAGGCGACCGAGGGTCTGGCCATCGGCGTCGATGACGTACCACTCGCGCGTGATGTCCTTGGCGCTGGGGCTGTAGGTGCGCATGTCGGTCGTGTTCCTCGTACTCAGCACGGACGGATGGGCGTGCGTCACGGATGGGCGTGCGTCGGTGGGCGGACGGGAGGCCGTGGCCGGGGCAGCGGCGTTGCGTACGTCGTGAACGCGACCGGGCACCCACACGAGACGCGCGGCCCAAGGGTGGACCGCGACGTGAGCAGCGTACCTCCCGCGGGCCCCCGCGGCCAACCGAGCCGTCAGGGCAACCCCCTGCGGCGGAGCCACGTCACCATGAACACCCCGCGCCAACCGCTCTGCGGACGTCAGCGTCGCACGCGCTTCAGCGGCGCCGATGGCCGGCCGCTGCCGAACGTGACCCGTTCGAGGGTCAACCCGTGCGGCGGTGCGACGCGAGCGGCGACCCGACGATCCCTGGCCGCGAGCACCTCGCCGATCCACGGCGCGTTCCGACGACCCCGACCGACGTCGACGAGACACCCCACCATGGCACGCACCTGCTGATGACAGAAGGCGGTGCCGGCGAACCGCAGGTCGACACGACCGGGTGACGGGCGGGTCACGGTGACGTCGAGCAGTCGACGCATCGTGGTGCGTCCCTCCACCCGGCGACAGAACGACGCGAAGTCATGCTCGCCGACCAGATGGCCCGCTCCCTGCCGCATGCTCGGGACGTGCACGGGGTCGTCGAGGCGCCACCGGTCGTGGCGTCGGATCGGGTCCGCGGCGGCGACGTCATCGACCAGCCGGTACCGGTAGATGCGCTGCCGGGCCGAGAACCGGGCGTGGAACGTGCGTGGCACGGCGGTGACGGACCAGATGGTGACGTCACCGGGCAGCGAACCGTCGAGCTGCCGACGGAACCGGTCGAGATCAGCCAGCGCCCGACGCGCGCGGGACGTGGTGTCGTCGATGTCGAGGTGGACGACCTGCGCCAGCGCGTGGACCCCGCGGTCCGTGCGACCGGCGCAGGTGACGGCCGCCGGCTGGCCGACCAGTCGGGTCAGGACCTCCTCGAGGTCGCCCTGCACCGTGCGCTGGTCGGTCTGACGGGCGAATCCGGCGAAGTCCCCGCCGTCGTACGCGAGGTCGATCCGCAGGCGCATGGCACGTCCCGCCGGCTCAGTCCTTCTTCGACTCGTCCGCGGTCTCGTCCGCAGCGTCGTCGTCCGAGTCGGAGGAATCGTCGGAGTCAGACGTGTCGTCGACCGCGTCATCGTCGGAGTCGGAGGCGTCATCGACGTCGTCATCGGAGTCGGACGGGTCGTCGCCGGTGGTGGCACGAGCGATCGCCGCAGCAACCTGCTCGTCGTCATCGACGTCGATCGACGCGGCGCCAGTCAGGGCCTCGGCCTCGGCAGTGGCGCGGCGCCGGCGACCGAACAGACCACGGGAACGTCCGACCTTCGACTCCTCGATGGTGTCCTCGCCGGAGCCCTCACCGCGGTCGACGAGCTCGATGATCGCCATGGGCGAGTTGTCACCGGCACGCGGGCCGAGCTTCAGGATTCGGGTGTAGCCCCCGTCGCGGTCGGCGAACCGCGGTGCGACCTCCTCGAAGAGGTAGGCGACCACATCACGGTCACGCAGGGTGGCCAGCACCTGACGGCGGGCGTGGAGGTCGCCACGCTTCGCCTTGGTGATCAGCTTCTCCGCGTACGGACGCAGGGTCTTCGCCTTGGCGTGCGTGGTGCGGATCCGGCCATGGCGGAACAGGTCGCTCGCAAGGTTCGAGAGCATGAGGCTCTGGTGGGCGGGCCCACCGCCGAGGCGAGGTCCTCGCTTTGGCGTCGGCATCGATCGGTCTCCTGGACGTCGTGAGTCAGTGCGTTGCGGCGTGCACCCCGGGTCGTACCCGTCGGGTGCCCGGCACGCCTACTCCTTGAGGGCGATTCCCAGCTCGGTGAGCTTGTCGCGGACCTCGTCGACCGACTTGGCGCCGAAGTTGCGGATCTCGAGCAGTTCCTGCTCGGTCATGTCGCGCAGCTGGCCGACGCTCTGCACACCCTCGCGCTTGAGGCAGTTGTACGAGCGCACCGACAGGTCGAGGTCCTCGATCGGCATGTCGCCGACCGGGTCGCCGATGGCGGCAAGCGCCTCCTCGGGCGACACCACGATGCCGCCGGGGCCGGAGGTCTCGTAGGCGCCGAACTGCTCGAAGAGCGCCTTGAGCGTCTCACCGGCGGACGACAGTGCCTGCGCCGGCGTGACGGACCCGTCGGTCTCGATGTCGAGAATCAGTTCGTCGTAGTTCGTCATCTGTTCGACACGGGTCGGTTCGACGCGGTAGGCAACCCGACGGATCGGACTGAAGATCGAGTCGATGGCGATGACGCCGATCGGGTCGTTCGAACGCTTGTTGACGTCGGAGGTGACGTAGCCCCGTCCCCGCTCGACGGTCAGGTACATCTCGAGGTGGCCGTTGGCGTTGAGCGTCGCGATGTGCAGGTCCTCGTTGACGACCTCCACCTGCGACGGCGCGAAGATGTTCTCCGCGGTCAGGACACCGGGACCGTCACCACCGAGGAAGATCTCGATCGGCTCGTCGGACTCGGAGCGCACGACGAGGTCCTTGATGTTCAGGATGATGTCGGTGACGTCCTCCTTCACGCCCTCGATCGCCGAGAACTCGTGGAGCACCGCGCCACCCTCAGGTCCTGCGGCCTGCGCCGAGGTGAACCGGATGCGCGTCACCGCGGCACCCGGAACGGACGACAGCAGCGTGCGGCGAAGCGAGTTGCCGATCGTGTAGCCGAAGCCCGGCTCGAGCGGCTCGATGCGGAAGCGGGAACGGGTCCCGTCCTCCAGCACCTCCTCGTTCATGCGGGGGCGGTAGGCGATGAACGGGGAACCCGTCGACGTCTCCGCAAGGGTGATGACACCCTCTTCGTCATAGAAGCCGAAGTCGGACATTGTTGCTCCTCACGTGGTTCGGCGGTCGACCCGCCACGTGCCACCCTCGTTCCCGGGGCCATCGGCAGCACGTTCCTGTGTCCGCGAACCGGTGTCCCGGGCCGGCACGCGGGCCGTGGGTCCACCCCACGGCGCGATGTCTGGACGCTGGAGACGACGAACGCAGGCGCGCACGTCGTCCACCTCGCGACTACTTCGAGTAGAGCTCGACGATCATCTGTTCGGTGCACGGCGCGTCGATCTGGGAGCGGACCGGCTCGTCCACCACCGTGACGCGGAACGCGCTCTGGTCGGACTCGAGCCAACCCGGCACGTTGCGGGAACCGAAGACCTCGAGCGATCCGACGACGGCCTGGGACTCGCGCGACTTCTCGCGGATCTCGACGACGTCACCAGCCTTCACGCGGTAGGACGGCACGTTCGTCGTGCGACCGTTGACGGTCACATGTCGGTGGCTGACCATCTGGCGCGACTCGGCGCGGGTACGCCCCCAGCCACCGCGGTACAGCACGTTGTCGAGCCGCAGCTCGAGCAGGACCAGCAGGTTCTCACCGGTACGACCCTGCCGGCGGTTCGCCTCCTCGTAGTAGCGGCGGAACTGCTTCTCGAGGACGCCGTAGTAGTACCGCGCCTTCTGCTTCTCACGCAGCTGGAGCAGGTACTCCGACTCCTTGATGCGCCCACGCCCGTGGTCACCCGGCGGATAGGGGCGCTTCGCAAAGCTCTTGTCGTTGCCCTTGAGGTCGATGCCGAGGCGGCGCGACTTCTTGGTGAGAGGACCGGTGTAACGGGCCATGACCTGGAATCCTTGGTTGCGAGTGGCGAGCGTCAGGTACGACGGCGCTTCGGCGGACGGCAGCCGTTGTGCGGCACCGGGGTGATGTCGCGGATGGACAGGACCTCGACACCCTGCGCGGCCAGGGTGCGGATCGCGGTCTCTCGACCAGCGCCCGGCCCCTTGCACAGCACGTCGACCTTGCGCACACCGTTCTCGATCGCGGCCTTGGTGGCCTGTTCGGCGGCGAGCTGCGCGGCGAACGGCGTCGACTTGCGAGAGCCCTTGAACCCGGCGCTGCCGCCACTCGACCACGTGAGCACGTTGCCCTGCAGGTCGGTGAACGTGATCGTCGTGTTGTTGAAGCTCGACTTGATGTGGCACTGCGCATGCATGACGTTCTTGCGTTCACGCTTGCGGCTGCGCTGCTTGTTCTGCGCCATCGTGTGGCCTCGCTGGTAGATCCCGCGTCAGCGGGTCGGTCGTACGTCTCGGGTCACGCCTTGCGGGTCGCCTTGCGAATGCCGCCGACCGCGCGCTTCGGGCCCTTGCGGGTACGAGCGTTGGTGTGGGTGCGTTGTCCACGGACCGGCAGACCGAGACGATGACGCACGCCCTGGTACGACCCGATCTCGATCTTGCGCTTGATGTTGTTGGCGACCTCGCGACGGAGGTCACCCTCCACGCGGAACTCATTCTCGATGTGCTGACGCAACTTCTGGACGTCACCGTCACTGAGCGCGTGCACACGCGTGTCCGGGTCGACATCCGTGGCCTCGAGCGCCTGCTGCGCCCGGGTCCGACCGATGCCGTAGATGTAGGTCAACGCGATGACGATCCGCTTGTCACGCGGAATGTCTACGCCTGCGATACGTGCCATCGTCTCGGTCCCCTCAGCCCTGGCGCTGCTTGTGGCGCGGGTTCTCACAGATCACGCGCACCGCACCGTTGCGGCGGATGATCTTGCACTTGTCGCACATCTTCTTGACGGAAGGATGCACCTTCATCGTGTTCTCGATCGTCAGCGTCGCGTCGGCAGCGGGTCTGGCCTGCGTCCGCCGCAGTCGCGGTTCACTTGTAGCGGTAGGTGATGCGTCCTCGGGACAGGTCGTAGGGCGAGAGCTCCACGACCACCTTGTCCCCGGGCAGGATCCGGATGTAGTGCATCCGCATCTTGCCGCTGATGTGCGCGAGCACCGTGTGCCCGTTCTCGAGCTCGACTCGGAACTGGGTGTTGGGGAGGGCCTCCCCAACGGTGCCCTCCACCTGGATTGCCTCTTCCTTCTCGCTCACACCAACTCCGCGTCGTCCTTCGGTTCGTCACCCCACGTCGTGGGCACACCAGCGTCGTGCAGCCGGTCGTGACCAGGATGACGTGCGACACGGTCCCGGGACGGCGCTCGACCGGACGGCGACGCAACCGCATGCGGTGCGCGCCGGACCGGCGGATCGGTCCGCACGGACGTGACGAAGCCCTGCCACGCGGCAGGGCGCCCGGTCATGGTACCCACACCCAGCCCGAGGCGGCAAGCCCGGCACCGAGACCCGCCGGCGTGACGATGCTGCCATCAGTTTCCGCGCGGTCCCCGGGACACGTCCACACCGAGTTCCGACGCACTGCGCGTGGATCGCAGCGACATCACGACCAGTGTCGCGGACAGGACCAGGACCCCGAGTGACTGGGAGCCGGTGAGTGTGGCTCCGAACGCCTCGTAGTTGACGGTGAGCGCCGCGACGGGAAAGGCGAGTTCCGCGATGGTCGCTGCGGAGGCCGGGGTGGCGCGCAGACCCCGGTAGTACAGCAGCAGGGCGGCGAGTCCGGGCACCAGTGCGAGCAACAGCAGTGCACGCAGATCGCCGAGGTCGACGCGGAGGTGCTCGACCACGGTTGCCTGTCGGCCGGGAACGAACACGACGAACAGCAGGGCCGCGGGCAGGCCGATCGCGACCCGGGCCGCGGTGAGCTGCACGAAGGTGAGCACCGGGGTCATCCGCCGACCCAGCACGGTGCCCATCGCCCAGAGGCCCGCGGCACCCGCCGCCTGCAGTCCGGCCGTCAGGTGGCTCGGCTGCACGTCGAACGGGTCCGGGAACGTGATCAGCCAGGCCGCGCCGACAGCACACGCCGCGTACATCCCGAACCGTGGACGGAGGCGTTCAGACAGCAGCAGCCGCGCGCCGACGATCGCAATCACGGGCTGGAGTTTCTGCAGCAACAGAGGCGTGTTCGGGTCCCCGTGGCGAAACGACATCGTGAACAGGATGGTCGCGAACGCGGAGGCCCCTGCCCCGATCAGCAGCAGTGACCACCGATCCGCGAGGGTCAGCCGCCCCCACGGGATGCGAACGATCACCGGGAGCAGGATCACGACGAGGATCAGGTGCTCCCACACGACGACCGTCGTCGCCGGCAGTTCCAGCGCGAGTCCTCGCCGGAACAGCGCGTCGGTGCCCCACAGGGCTGCCGCGAGTGCGACCAGCGGAAACCCCGACGCCCTGGTGCGGTCGACTCCCGGCCCGAGGTCCGTCACTGCGTCACCACGGGCAGCAGACCCGGAGCACGGTGTTCCTCAGGGAGTCCGTCGACCGGCCAGCGTCGGCGCGATCCCGCCGACAGCCGTTCGAGCAGTCCCATGGAAACCTCGTCGGCCCGTGCATCACGGACCTCGACGAGTCCGTCGTCGACGAGTCCCCGCATCCACTCCTCACCTCGGGCCGTACGCACCAGGGTGAGCGTCCACGCGTCGTCGGCGCCGATCCCGCCGCACGAGATGTCGGCGTGCTGGGCGGCGAAGTCGGGACACAGGCGGCACCCCGGTCGGGTGTGCGTGTGCATCTGCTTCAGGGGGATCTCCACGTACCGACCGTCGCGGGTCCACACCTGCACACGGCCCTTGATGTTGACCTTCACGACGTCGGTCAGATCGATGCCGTGCTCGGCGAACACCTCCTGCTGGCCCTCGTACGTGAATGTCTTCGAGCACAGCAGACCGACGGTGAGTGCGATGCGGCGCGCGTACCTGTTCACACCGCGCGCCCTGAGGCTGCCGTCGATCGACGCCTGACACGACATGCCCACCAGCGCCAGGTTGCGCAGTCCCTGTTCCTCCGCCTGCTCCATCGCGAGTGGGTTCGCCGAGAACGTGTAGCGGCTGCCCGCGGTCGCCAACACCCCGGCCCGGTCGGTCACCACGGTCGGACGTGCGTCGAACGGTCCGCGCCCGACGTCGTCGATCGCGGAGCTGAGCGCCCCGTCGATCCGTTCGGTCTCCAACCCCCAGATCAGCAGCGTGGACACCAGTCCGCCGTCCTGACCGACGCGGGCCACCTCGGCGTCGGTGGTGCGCACGAGCAGTGCCGACCGGTAGGGACCGGCGACCTCGGTGTCGGGGTCGCGAGGGCGACCGAACAGTTCGACGTCGAGTTCGCGTTCCCAGTCCCTGAAGCGAGGGCACGCACGGGTGCAGATGTCACAGCCACGATCGCCGATCACGCACTGGTCGACGGCCATCCCGTCCCCGATCTGGACGGGCAGGTACTCGTCGGTGTAGCCCAGCACGTCACGCGGACAGGCCATCACGCACGCTGCGCACCCGGTGCACAGGCCGGGATCCACCACCTCGCGGTACAGCTCACGCCAGTGGACGTCATTCAAGCTCTGCTCGATCTCGCCGGGACGTTTCGGGCGGCAACCTACTCACCACCGGGAGCAGCGGCTCGGGTCGTGGGACCCGGGGTCAGCGCTCCACCTTCCCCGAGTTCGGTGCTCGGACCACGACGGCAGAACCCACGCCGAGCAGCACCCCGGTGACGACGAACACGGCACCGATCCCGGTGGCGCCAGCCACGGCACCGGCCACGATCGGCACGACCAGTTGACTCAACCGGTTGCCGGTCACCCGTACCCCGACGGCGGTCCCCCGCAGTTCCGACGGCATCCGTTCGGCGATCCAGGCCAGCGTGAGCGGCTGACCGAATCCGAGTCCGAGTCCCATGATGGCCATGAACACGGCGAGCAGGGTCGGGGTGGCCGTGAAGGGAACCATCAGCATGCTGAGCATCGCCGCCACCATGCCGACGAACAGCAGGGTGCGCCGTCCGAACCGTCGCACGAGCGGCAGGATGACGACCCTGGTCGCCGTCGTCGCACCTGCGCGCAGGCCGAGCAGCAGCCCGACCGCCTGTACGGAGATGCCGTTGGCCTCTCCGTACGCCGGCAGGTAAGCCGTCACGAGGTCCATGCTCGCCACGACGGCGATGCTCACGACCAGCGCGTGCGGCACTGTCGGCTGGCGAAACACCGTGGCGACCGCAGCGGGCATGCCGAGCCTCGGCCCCTCGGAACGTTCGGGGTGTCGGATGCGGGCGTGGTCCGTCGGGGGCCACATCCACAGTGACACCCCGGCGAGGATGGCCAGCAGCACGAAGCCGGCCGCCGCGAGGAACACCGTGTCGAGCGATCCCCCGGACATCGTGAAGACGAGTCCGGCGAGCGGTGGGCCGACCATGTGCGACGCCGACGTGCTGATGCTGATCGCACCGTAGCGCCCGTCTCTCTGCGCAGGGCGGCCACCGTTGGCCGTCAGGGTCTGCACCCCGACCGTCGCGGTGACCTGTCCGAGTCCGAGGAGAGCGTAGATCAGCGCGAGCAACCAGATGTTGGCGACCGGCACCATCACCAGGGCCGCGAAGCCGACCGCGAACGACCCCAGCACGAGGAACTTCGGTTCACCCCATCGGTCGACCCACCGACCGAGTGGCACCGCGAACGCGAACGACAGGGCGGAGAATCCCGCGACGACGATGCCCAGTTCCATCGGACTCGCCCCGAGCTCCAGGGCCCGGTACGACACCATCGGCCGCATGCCGTTGACCGGCATCATGACGGTGAACTGCATGATCAGCAGTCGGATGAACCAGGACCTCACGACGCCGTCTCCCGGCTCCCGCCGCCAGCAGACGGCGCCCGGGCCACCACCATCGCACCGGCCGCGAGCATGCCACCCATCAGGATGAACACCACGCCGATTCCGGTCACGCCCGCGACGGCTCCCGCGACGATCGGGATCACCATCTGGGTGCCCCGGTTCGCCGTCATGCGCATCCCCACCGCCGTTCCTCGAATGGCGGGCGGTACCTGCTCGGTGATCCAGGACAGGCTCAACGGCTGACCCATCCCGAGCCCCAGTCCACCCACGATGATGAGGGCCGCGAGCATCGCGGGACGGGTCGTCGTCGGCAACAGGAGCATCGCGGCCATGGCGGTGGTCGTGGCCACGGCGAGCAGTCGCCGTCGCCCGATCCGGCGGACCACGGCGACCATTCCGACACGGGACGCGATCGTCGCGGCCGCGCGCAGCCCGAGCAGCAGGCCGACCGTCTCGACCGGGATGCCGTTGGCCTCGCCGTAGGCTGGGAGGTAGGCGGTCAGCAGGTCGATGCTGGACACCACCGCGAGGCTGACGAACATCGCGTGGGGGACGCTGGGTTGGCGCAGCACGGTCGACATGGTCGATCGCATCGACGCTCGCGGTGGTTCCGACCCGTCGGTCGCCCGCGGGCCGCGCTCGTGCTCGCGCGGTGGCCACACGAGCAACGTCACGGCGAGCGCGACCGCGATGCCCATCATCGAGGCCGCGACGAGGAACACCGCGTCCAGTGATCCCCCGTACCAGCCGAACACCAGGCCAGCCAGCGGCGGGCCCACCATCTGCGACAGGGCGGCGGTGACACTGAACGCCCCGAACCTGCGGTCCCGCTGCTCAGGGCGACCCCCGCTGGAGGTCAGGGTCTGCAGCCCGACCGCTGCCATCACCTGCCCGAGGCCAAGAACGGCGAAGACCCCGGCCAGCACCCACAGGTTGCCGACGGGCAGCAGGAGGAATGCCGCCAGCGCAACCGTCGACGCGCCAAGCGCGAGAAACAGCGGTTCACCCAGACGATCAACCCAGCGCCCGAGCGGCATTGCGAACACGAACGACAGGGCACCGAACCCACCCGCGACGATCCCGAGCTCCAACGGACTCGCGCCCAGTTCCAGCGCCCGGTACGACACCATCGGGCGCAGCCCGTTGACCGGCATCATCAGGGCGAACTGCATGGCGAGCATGCGGACGAACCAGAGATCCATCGGACGCCCGTTCGGTCGAGATCCAGCCAGCGACGGTAGTGCGCGTGGTGTCCGGATCGTCAATCTGCGGGGCATCGCGCTCCGACCGTCGACAGTGGACGCCTACAGGTGCGCCTGCTCGCCCGAGCGGGCGGTGAGCACCCACGGACCGTCCGGCGTGACGGCGACGGTGTGTTCCCAGTGCGCGGACAGGGCGCCGTCGGCGGTGACGACCGTCCACCCGTCGTCGAGCGTGCGGGTCTCGTCGCCGCCCAGGTTGAACATGGGTTCGATGGCGATGACCCAGCCGACCGACAGCTTCATCCCACGGCCCGCCACCCCGTAGTTGGGCACGGACGGGTCCTCGTGCAGGGCGCGTCCGACGCCGTGCCCCACGTACTCGCGCACGACGCCGTAGCCGTGCTCGTCGGCGACGGACTCGACGGCCGAGCCGATGTCGCCGAGCCGGTTGCCGGCGCGCGCCTGAACGAGCCCGCGCCACATGGCCTCGCGTGTCGAGGTGATGAGACGCAGCACGTCATCGTCCGCGGCCTCGTCCCCCCCGACGACCAGTGTGGTTGCCGAGTCCCCGTGGAACCCCTCGACGATGGCGCCGCAGTCGATCGAGATGACGTCACCCTCGTCCAGCACGACATCGGCGGACGGGATGCCGTGGACGATCTCGTGGTTGCGCGACGTGCACAGTGTCGCAGGGAACCCTCGGTACCCCTTGAAGGACGGCACGGCTCCCGCCCCCAGGATGACCTTCTCCGCGATCTGGTCGAGGTCCAGCGTCGACATACCGGGCCGCAGGGCCTCCATGAGGGCCTCGTGGGCGCGTGCGACGACGGCGCCCGCGCGGGCCATGCGGTCGATCTCGTCGCGTGTCTTCTTGATGATCATTCGAGCGGACCGAACTCCCCGAGGATGGCGCGCGCCCGGGCGCTGACCTCGTCGACGGGGCCCACGGCCTCCACGTCGCGCAGCAGGCCGCGCTCCCAGTAGAACTGTTCGAGCGGTTCGGTCTGTGACCGGTACACCTCGAGGCGGTTGAGCACGACGTCCTCGGTGTCGTCGTCACGCTGGGTGAGGGCTCCCCCACAGTCGTCGCAGACGTCCGGGTTGGCCGGGGGCGTGAACTCGACGTGGAAGATGCGACCACAGTCCGCACAGGTGCGGCGCCCGGTCAGGCGTGACACGACCTCGTCGACCGGCACGGCCAGTCGCAGCACGACGTCGAGCGGGGTCTGACGGTCGATGAGCAGCTGTTCGAGCGCCTCGGCCTGGGGAACGGTGCGCGGAAAGCCGTCGAACAGGAACCCGTCGCCGGCATCGTCCTCGTCGAGCCGGTCCCCGACCATGCCGATGATCACCTCGTCCGGGACGAGGTCGCCGGCGTCCATGTAACTCCTCGCCTGCTGACCGAGCTCGGTTCCCTCGCTCACGTTGGCGCGCAGGATGTCACCCGTCGAGATGTGCGGAATGGACGCCGCCGCGGAGATGACCACGGCCTGGGTGCCCTTTCCGGCTCCCGGAGGTCCGAGGAGGATGACGCGCACGTGATGGTCCTTTGTCGTGGATGACGGCCCGCGAGCGCCGGTGCCCAACCGCGGTTCCGCGGGCCGGCCTCAGCGCAGGAAGCCCTCGTAGTTGCGCTGCATCAGCTGACTCTCGATCTGCTGCATCGTCTGCAGGGCGACACCGACCATGATGAGCAGGCTCACGCCGCCCATCGGGAACGCCTGGATGTTGCCGACGGCGAGCAGGATGAACGGCAGGACCGCGACCGTCGCCAGGTACAGCGAACCGGGCAGGGTGATGCGGGTGAGCACGCGGTCCAGGTACTCGGCGGTCTGGCGTCCCGGACGGATGCCGGGCACGAAACCGCCGTAGCGCTTCATGTTGTCCGCGACCTCCACCGGGTTGAAGGTGATCGCGCTGTAGAAGTACGCGAAGAAGATCGTCATGGACGCGAAGATCAGGATGAACAGCGGACTGCTCGCATCCGCCAGGTGGCGCTCGTTGAACGCGATGAAGGTCTGGTTGCCCGACATCTGGGCGGCCATGCCCGGCAGGTAGATCAGGGACGAGGCGAAGATCACCGGGATGACGCCCGACTGGTTGACCTTGAGCGGGATGTAGGTCGACTGGCCGCCGTAGCTGCGGCGCCCCACCTGCCGACGTGCGTACTGCACCGGGATGCGACGCTGGCCCATCTCCATGAAGACCACGGCTGCGGTCAGGAACAGCCCCATGAGCAGCACCCCGGCGACCCACGCCCAGCCATTGGAGGTCTGCACGATGCGCAGTTCGGACGGGAACTGGCTGATGATCGACACGTAGATGAGGATCGACATGCCGTTGCCGATCCCGCGGGCGGTGATCAGCTCACCGAGCCACATGATCAGCGAGGTGCCCGCGGTCAGGGTGAGCACCGCGAGCAGCACGATGCCGGTGCCGGAGCCCGGCATGACGTTGACGTCGAACGCGGCACCATTGCGCGCCAGGGTCACCAGTGCGGTCGACTGCAGCAGCGCCAGGGCAACGGTCGCGTACCGCGTGTACTGCGTGATCTTGCGGCGCCCCTGCTCGCCCTCCTTGCGAAGGTCCTCGAGCTTCGGGATCACGACGGCGAGCAGCTGCATGATGATGCTGGCCGTGATGTACGGCATGATCCCGAGCGCGAACACCGCCATCTGCTGCAGTGCACCACCGGCGAAGACGTTGATGATGCCGACGATGTTGCCTGCGCCCCCGCCACCGATCGCCTCGCGGAGCAGGTCCATGTCGACCCCGGGGATCGGGACCCATCCACCGACCCGGTAGACGGCGATGATCCCCAGGGTGAACAGCAGCTTGCGTCGCAGGTCCGGGATCCTGAACGCACTGATGAAGGCTCGCAGCATGGGTACCTCGAGGCGTGGCGCCAGTCGCCGGCTCAGTCGACGACGGTACCGCCGGCAGCCGTGATCTTGTCGCGTGCGGTTCCGGTCACGGCATCGACATCGACGGTGAGTCGCGTCGTCAGGTCTCCGTGGCCGAGCACCTTCACGGGCCCGGTCTTGCGGACCATGCCCTTCTCGCGGAGGATCGCCGTGGTGACCTCGTCACCGTCGGAGAACACCTCCTCGAGGTTCCGGACGTTGATCACCGCGAACTCGACCTTGTTCGGGTTGCGGAAGCCGGGTCGCTTGGGCTGACGGCGGATCAGCGGCAGCTGCCCACCCTCGAACCCTGCGGGCACGGTGCCACGAGCGCCGGTGCCCTTGGTCCCACGACCGGCGGTCTTGCCGCCACGGCCACGGTCACCGCGAGCGACGCGCTTGCGCGCCTTGTTGGAGCCCTCGGCGGGCTTCAGGTGATGGAGTCTGATCGTCATTCGTCGACCTCCTCGAAGCCAACGAGGTGCGGGACCTTGCGGAGCATCCCACGGATCTCCGGTCGGTCCTCCTGGATGACCGTGTGGCGGATGCGCTTGAGTCCGAGCGACCGCACCGTGTCGCGCTGTGACTGGATGCGCCCGATCACGGACCGTGTCTGGGTGATGCGAAGCTTGCCGGCCATCAGGCAGCACCTCCCCGCATGGTCTCGAGCATCTTCTTCGGGGCGACGTCCTCGACGGCCTTGCCGCGCAGTGCCGCGATGTCGTACGCCGAGCGCTGGGCCTTGAGCCCCGCCACGGTCGCGTGCACCACGTTCACCGGGTTGGCGGTGCCGAGCGACTTCGCGAGCAGGTCGTGGATGCCTGCGGCCTCGATGACCGCGCGCACCGGACCACCGGCGATGACCCCGGTACCGGGCGCCGCCGGCTTGAGCATGACCTGCCCGGCGCCGGCTCGACCGACGACCGGGTGCACGATCGTGCTGCCGACCATGGGGACCTTGAAGAAGTTCTTCTTGGCCTCCTCGACACCCTTCTGGATCGCGGACTGGACCTCCTTGGCCTTGCCGTGGCCCACGCCCACCATGCCCTTGCCGTCGCCGACGACCACCAACGCGGTGAACTGGAACCGACGGCCGCCCTTGACGACCTTCGAGACCCGGTTGATCGCGACGACGCGCTCGTCGTACTGCTCACGGTCGGCATCGCGGCCGCGGCCACGACGGTCGTCGCGGCCCTTGCCGCGTCCGCCGCCTGGGCTGCCCTGATTCGCTGCCATGTTGAACACTCCTGTCACACACCGTGGATCCGGGCGTCAGCCCGGCACGATGACGTCGTCAGAACTCGAGTCCCGCCTCGCGGGCACCTTCGGCCAGTGCCGCGACGCGTCCCGCATAGCGGTTGCCGCCGCGATCGAACACGCACGTGGTCACCCCGGCGTCGACGGCGCGCCGGCCGACGAGTTCGCCGACCTTCCGCGCCACACCGGTCTTGCCACCGTCGGCACCCTCCACGTCGTCCTCCGCCGACGTGGCCGCCACGAGCGTGTGGCCCGCGACGTCGTCGATCAGCTGCGCGTAGATGTGCCGGTTGCTGCGGTACACGCTCAGTCGTGGCGTGGTCGCCGTTCCGCTGACCTGCTTGCGGATGCGCAGGTGGCGCCGCCGCCGCGCCGCACGCTTGTTGCTCGAATCCATTGCTCTTCGTCTCCTCATGGGCCTGCGTTGCACACGAACCGGTGTCCGGTCAGCGTGCCGCGGCCTTTCCGGACTTGCGGCGGACGTGCTCGCCCTCGTACCTGATGCCCTTGCCCTTGTAGGGCTCCGGCGGGCGCACCTTGCGGATGTCTGCGGCGACCTGGCCGACCAGCGACTTGTCGATGCCGCTGACGATCACCCGGGTGGGCTGCGGAACCTCGAAGCTGATCCCCTCGGGCGCGGCGATCACGACCGAGTGCGAGTAGCCGACCTGCAGTTCGAGGTCGCTGCCCTTCGGGAGTGCCCGGTACCCGACGCCGACCAGTTCCAGCGTCTTCGTGTAGCCGTTGGACACACCCTCGACCATGTTGGCCACGAGCGAACGGACCAGACCGTGCCGAGAGCGCTCGGTCCGACTGTCGCCGTTGCGAGTGACCACGATCGTCGCGTCCTCACGGGCGATGGCGACACCGTCGGGCATGCGCTGGGACAGCTCGCCCCTGGGGCCCTTGACGTGCACGTCGAGTCCGTCGATCGTCACCTCGACGGTGTCGGGGACGTCGACCGGCTGCTTGCCGATGCGGGACATTCAACTTCCTCCTGGGGGAGCGTCGCGCGACGCGATGGCGGCGCGGGTCACCAGACGTAGGCGAGGACCTCGCCGCCGCGGGCCTGGGCGCGTGCGGTGCGGTCGGTCATGACGCCGGCGTTCGTCGACAGGATCGCGACACCGAGCCCGCCGAGCACACGCGGGATCTCGTCACGCTTGACGTAGACCCGCAGACCGGGCTTCGAGATCCGGCGGATGCCGGTGATCACGCGCTCACGGTTGGGGCCGTACTTCAGACGGATCGTCAGGGTCGCCTGCGGTTGCGTGTCCTCCACGTTCCAGGCCTCGATGTAGCCCTCCTCCTCGAGGATCCGGGCGATGTTCGCCTTGATCTTCGACGAGGGCATCGTCGCCTGTTCGTGGTACGCGATCGACGCGTTGCGCACACGAGTGAGCATGTCCGCGACGGGATCGGTCATCGTCATGGTGTTCAACTCCCTGGGGTTACGGGGACGTGGTGCGCCCCGCACTTCCCGTCAGTGTCGTCAGGTTGGTCTCAGGACCTCGCGGTCACCAGCTCGCCTTGCGCACGCCCGGCAGTTCGCCGGCGTGCGCCATCGAGCGGAAGCACACGCGGCACAGCCGGAAGCGCTGGTAGACGGCTCGCGGCCGTCCACAGCGCTCGCAGCGCGTGTAGTTCTGCACGTTGAACTTCGCACCGCGCTTGGTGCTCGCGATCTTCGACTTCTTGGCCATGTCTTCTCCGTCCAGGCCTCACCGGGCGTGGGGCGCCTCGGTCAGTTCTCGGTACCCGCCTTCACGAACGGGAAGCCGAATGCGTCGAGCAGTGCCCGACCGTGGTCGTCGGTCTCGGCGGTCGTGACGATGGTGACATCCATCCCACGCACGCTGTCGACGCTGTCGTAGTCGATCTCCGGGAACGCCAGCTGTTCGACCAGGCCGAACGTGTAGTTCCCTCGGCCGTCGAACGCCGTCGCCTTCAGCCCGCGGAAGTCGCGGACGCGGGGCAGGGCGACCGACAGCACGCGGTCGAAGAACTCCCACATGCGGTCGCCGCGCAGCGTGACCTTCACGCCGATGGGCATGCCCTCGCGCAGCTTGAAGCCGGCGATCGACCTGCGCGCGCGGTTCACGCGGGGCTTCTGTCCGGTGATCGCCGCAACGTCCGCGATGGCACCCTCGAGTGCCTTCGCGTCGCTGACGGCCTCACCGAGGCCGACGTTCACGACGATCTTGTCGAGCGTCGGGATCTGCATCACGTTGGTCAGCTCGAGCTGTTCGGCCAACGCGGGCGCGATCTCGTCACGGTACCGCTGCCGAAGTCTCGGTGTGGTCGTGCTGGTCATCTTCAGGTTCTCCTCGCCGTGGCGACTCGTCCTCGCCCCGCAGGGCGCGTCACAGATCCCGTGTCAGGCGGACGGGCCACGCCCGGTCGTCAGAACGTCGCGTTGCACTTCTTGCAGCTGCGGACCTTGGAGCGACGGTCGCCCTCGGCCTCGTACACGAACCCGACCCGCGTCGCCTCGTTGCACGACGGGCAGATCGGCATGACGTTGGACAGGTCGATGGCGGCCTCGGTCTCGATGATCCCGCCACCCTGACCGCCGCCACGTTCCTGCTGGACGCGCTCGTGCTTGCGGACGTAGTTGACGCCCTCCACGATCGCGCGGCCTCGGTCGGGCCACAGGCGGACGATGCGACCGGTCTTGCCGGCGTCCTTCCCGGCCATGACCTTCACCTGGTCGTCCTTGCGGATGCGATGCATCAGAGCACCTCCGGTGCAAGCGAGATGATCCGCATGAACTTCTTGTCCCGCAGCTCACGTGCCACCGGACCGAAGATGCGGGTGCCTCGGGGCGTGCCGTCGGGGCGCACGATCACGCAGGCGTTGTCGTCGAAGCGGATGTAGGAACCATCGGGACGGCGACGCTCCTTGGCGGTGCGCACGACGACACAACGGACGACCTCCCCCTTCTTCACGTTCGACTGGGGGATCGCCTGCTTCACCGTGCCGACGAACACGTCGCCCACGGATGCGTAGCGTCGACCAGACCCGCCGAGCACACGGATGCACAGCACCTCGCGTGCTCCCGAGTTGTCCGCGACCTTGAGTCGCGACTCCGTCTGAATCATCGTCGTCTCTCTTGCGTTGCTCGCCCTGAAGGCGTGGTGTCAGTGGTCAGCGGTGGTCCCGACAGGGTCGGGCCACCGATGTGCGGCTACTCGGCGCGCTCGACGATCTCCGCCAGGCGCCAGCGCTTCAGCTTCGAGATGGGACGCGTCTCGATGATCCGCACCGTGTCCCCGACGTTGGCCTCGTTCGCCTCGTCGTGGACGTGGTACTTCTTCGAGACCCGCAACGTCTTCTTGTACAGCGGATGGGTCGTGGTGCGATCGATCCGCACGACGATCGTCTTGTCCTGGACGTCGGACACCACGATGCCCTGACGGTCCTTGCGGGTGTTGCGAGTGGTCGTGTCAGTCATCGTCATGCCTCGAGTTCACGCGCGGCGGCGATCTCGCGCTCACGCATCACGGTGAGCACGCGAGCGATCTCCTGCTTGACCTGCTTGATCCTGCGCGGGTCATCGAGCTGTCCGGTCACGTTCTGGAAGCGGAGGTTGAACAGCTCCTCCTTGCCTTCCGCCCACTTCTGACGCAGCTCGTCGTCAGGGAGTTCTCGCAGCTCGGTCGCGGTGATCATTCGCCCGCCTCCTCGCGCATCACGAATCTGGTCTTCACGGGCAGCTTGTGGGACGCCTTGCGCATCGCCTCACGAGCGAGGTCCTCGGGAACTCCCGAGAGCTCGAACATGACACGTCCCGGCTTGACGGGCGCGACCCAGTGATCGGGCGCACCCTTTCCGGAACCCATGCGGGTCTCGAGTGGCTTCCGCGTGATGGACCGGTCCGGGAAGATCGTGATCCGGACCTTTCCGCCACGCTTGATCGCACGCGTGATCGCGATACGCGCCGACTCGATCTGGCGTGCCGTGATCCAGCCGGGAGACGTCGCCATCAGGCCGTAGTCGCCCACGTACACCTGGGTGTGGCCCTTCGACAGGCCCTTGAGGGGTCGAGGACGGTGCTGTTTGCGGTGGCGCACCCGCTTCGGTGCCAACATCAGGCGTCACCTGCCTTCTCGTCGTCGGGTGCGTCCTCGGCAGCTGCAGCGTCCGGCGCGGCATCCTGCTTCGGCGCGTCCGCGACCTTCTCGTCCGCAGGGGCCTCGGGAGCCGAGGCCTCGGGAGCGTCGGCCGCAGAGGCGTCGGCCAGCGGGGCGTCGGTCTCCGACACCGCCACGGTCTCGGTCGCCGGCACCTCGGGTGCCGTCGCGTCGGCCGCGGGGGCAGCCGTGGCGTCATCCGGCGTGGCCGGGACGTCCGCGGGTGCAGCCTCGCTGGGTTCCGACGTGGCCACCGCCTGCTTGCGCGTGCCGACCCCGGTCACCTTCTTGGCCACGCTGGCGGCCTTGCGGGCCGACTTGCGACGCGGACGGTCGTCGACGCTGCGACCCTCGGCCAGTGCCTTCGCACGGTCCATGGCACGCTGCGCCTCGGCCTCCTCACCACTGCCGATCTGGTCGCCGGTGTAGACCCAGACCTTGACCCCGATGCGGCCGTAGGTCGTGCGCGCCTCGTCGAAGCCGTAGTCCACCTTGGCCCGGAGTGTGTGCAGCGGGACGCGGCCCTCGCGATACCACTCGGACCGGCTCATCTCTGCACCGCCGAGGCGGCCACCGACCTGGATGCGGATGCCCTTCGCGCCCGCCTTCATCGCGGACTGCACGGCGCGGCGCATGGCGCGACGGAACGACACCCGTCCACGCAGCTGCTCGGCGACGTTGTACGCGACGACCTGGGCGTCGAGCTCCGGGTTCTTGATCTCGATGATGTTGAGCTTGACCTTCTTCGAGGTCAGCTTCTCGAGGTCCGCTCGGATGGCGTCCGCCTCGGCACCACGGCGACCGATCACGATCCCCGGACGCGACGCCTGGACGCTCACCTCGACGTTGTCACGCGTACGCGTGATGTCGATGCGGCTCACGCCGGCGTGACGGACCCGCTCACGGATGTGGCGCCGCACGCGGTCGTCCTCGTGGAGGTACGCCGCGTACGACTTGCGGTCGGCGATCCACTTCGAGGTCCAGTCGGTGGTGACACCGAGGCGGAAGCCGTACGGATTGACCTTCTGACCCATGTCAGTTCTCCTCCGCGGGCGAGACCACGACGGTGATGTGGCTCGTGCGCTTGCGGATTCGGTACGCGCGCCCGAGCGCACGTGGCTGGTAGCGACGCAGGGTGGGACCCTCGTCGGCGAAGGCGTTGGCCACGATCAGTTCGTCGGGGTCCAGGCCGTCGTTGTTCTCCGCGTTGGCGGCGGCAGAGTTCAGAACCTTGAGGATCGGCCCCGCAGCCCGCTTGTCGGCCAACTCGAGGATCCGACGTGCCTCGGCGATGGGCTGGCCGACGATCAGGCGCGTCACCTGCCGCACCTTCGTCGGGCTGATCCGCACGTACTTCGCGGTCGCCTTGACCCTGGTCTGCATCGTCTTCACTCCTCGACCCGATGGGTGGGCCGACATCTCGAAACTTGGGTGTGGGAACTCATCGGCGGCGCAGGCCCTGCTTCTCGCCCGCGCCGGACCACTTGACGGCTCGCGTCGGCGCGAACTCGCCCAGCTTGTGACCAACCATCGACTCGGACACGAACACCGGCACGTGCTTGCGGCCGTCGTGCACCGCGATCGTGTGCCCGACCATCTCCGGGAAGATCGTGGAACGACGAGACCAGGTCTTGATGACCTTCTTCTCGCCCTTCTCGTTCTGCGCCTCGACCTTCTTCATGAGATGGTCGTCGACGAACGGGCCCTTCTTCAGTGAGCGGGGCATGGTCAGCGCCTCCGGTTCTTGCCGCGACGGCGGATGATGT
>JBBDIX010000037.1:0-4686 GCA_040880235.1 Nitriliruptoraceae bacterium | reverse complement strand
CCCCCGAAGGTGAACCCGATCCAGTAGCCCAGCTCCACGAGCTCCTCCTCGGAGAACTCCGCGTGCAGTTCGGCCCACAGGTCGTCGTCCGCCGACTCCGGCTGCCACATGATCACGTCGGCGTAGCGGAAGGCAAGGCGCTGGCGCGACGAGTACTTCTCCTCGTCGGCGTGGTCCAGCAGCTTCTGGCGCTGCTCGTCATCCGCATTGATCTCCCGGGCGACACCCTGGTTGGAGCAGTAGGTGCAGTCACCCGACAGGGCGATGTAGGCGCGGACGAGTTCCTTGAGCTCGAACTCGAGGACCCCGTCGTGGTAGATCCCCGCGCGGGTCTCGTTGAACGAACGCATCACTCCGGGAGAGTGGACACGGATCGCCTGGAACTCCGGGCCGGGCTTGCCGGCGGCGATCGAGTCCTCGAGCCACTGGCGGCAGTCGGCCTCGGCGACCTCGTGGGGCATCAGAAAGCGGATCCTCGGCATGGGTACTCCTCGTGTCTCGGGCGGCACCGGGACGGAGTGCTCGGTGCCGCGTTGTCGTACATTTACCATACCTAACATCCGTACTTTTGCGCCAGGGGTGGTGGGCGGTCGACGGCGAGCCGTGTCGACCGATCACTACCCTCACGGCCATGGAACCCTCTGCGCACCGCGACGTCTCCGAACCCACGTCGGGGGTCGTGCCGGTCGACCTGCGCGACTGGGTCGTCTTCGACGCGGCCCACGCACGGCGGGTCCGGGTGTTCGAGACGAGCCAACTCGCCCTGGACCTCTGGTGCCTGGAACCGGGGCAGGCGACGCCTCCCCTGCACCTGCCGGCGCAGGACGTGGCCTATGCCGTGATCGCCGGGCGTGCCTGGTTCGTGACCGACGACGGCGAGGTGGGACTCGATCCCATGGGCGGTCTGCTGGTGCCCGCAGGCACCGTGCACGGGTTCGACAACCGCGCGCCAGATCCGCTCATCGTGTTCGCCTCCAGCGCTCCCCCGACACGCGAGGGCACCGACCCGCCGTCGACGACGACGGCCGACGCCGTCATCCACCAGGAGACCGGGATGCTCCGTCGCGCCTGGGAGTCGGTCCTCGGCGTGCGCGGAACGACCACGTAGAGTCTGGGGCGTCGGCGGCAGCCGTTCGACATCCCTGCGCCCTCGAGGTTCCACGCGATGCGCCCCGGTCCCGCACGTGGCACCACCGCCCAGCTCGACGTGGCCGTGACGTCGGACATGAGTGCCTCACCCACGTCCCGAACCGGCCGGATGCTCTACGGCACCCGCGCGCTCGTCGGCCACATGACCCAGGTGTGCCAGATGATCATCGAGCCTCACCTCGAACCGGGTGAGGAGGCGATCGACATGGCCGTGGAGGTCCGGCACCGCGAACCGGTCGCGATCGGCAGTCGGATCGGACTCGAGGCGACCGTCGCCACCGTCGAGCCGACCCGCGTCACCTGCGAGGTGATGGTCCGCTGTGACGGCCGCACCGTCGCCCGGGGGACGATCGAGCTGGAGGCCGTGCGCACGGAGGACTTCCGCGAGCGCATCGAAGGTCGCTGAGCGCCGCAGCGCGGACCCGCATCAGGCAGGTCGCGACGCCTCGGCGAGGCCCGCGAGTCGGTCCAGGGACCGCGCGAAGATCCGCTCGAACACGGGTAGCGCCACGCGCGAAGCGCCCCACTCACCGAGGCGACCCAGCGGAGGGGTGACCTCCTCCCACCATCGCACGAGGCAGCGGTCGGTACCTCGATCCTCGAGTTCGAAGGCCGCGTGCCCCGTGATGACCCTGCCCAGGTGTTCGACGGCGAGGCGACGAGGCGGCTCCCAGCCGGTGACGCGCATCACGTCCTGCACCGTGAACCCGAGCAGGTTCGTCGGGCAACGGATGGTCACTCCCGGCCCCTCACGCAACGGCGTCAGCACGTGCACCGCCCTCGCGTCCACCATCCACTCGGGCTGGCGTTCCCACGCGGTCAGTACCGACCACACGGTCGCGGACGACGCCTCGATCTCACGCTGGACCTCGAGTCGCACACTGCTCCCCTCTCGTCGGCCACACGGTACGTGAGCGCGGTCCCCGGGCGACACGACCCACGGGTTACGCTTCGGCCAACGACCTGAAGGATCACGATGTTCGCAGAGATCGACGGCAACCAGCTGCACTACGTGAGCTACGGCGAGGGCCCTCCCGTCGTGTACCTCCACGGGCTCGGGGGATCCGCGAACGTGTGGCACGGGGTCATGCAGGCCACCCAGCAGCACCACCACGGGATGGCGATGGACCTGCGGGGACACGGACGCAGCCAGGGCAAGGGCAAGTTCTCGATCGAGGCCTGGTCGAAGGACGTGCAGCGCCTGATGCACCACCTGGAACTGCCGGCCGTGACACTCGTCGGCCACTCGCTCGGTTCGCTCGTGGCCCAGCACGTCGCACAGACGGCACCGGACCTGGTGGACCAGCTCGTGCTCGTCGGGGCCATCTCCTACTTCCAGCCCCCCACGGCCGATGCCTACCGGGAACGTGCCGACCTCGTCGAGGCGGACGGGATGGACGTGCTCGTCGACAGCTGGCTCGACGGCGCCATCTCTCCACAGTCCCACGCGATGCTTCCCGGCGCGGCCGGGCTGCTTCGGGAACTGTTCCTGCGCAACGACCCCATCAGCTACGCGAAGTCGTGCCGCGCCCTGTCCAAGGCTCCGCAGATCCGGCGCGACGAGATCGGCCAGCCGACGCTGATCGTCACGGGCGCCCACGACCGGTCCACGCCGCTGGCGATGGCCGAGGAGCTCAAGTCCTCGATCCCGGTGAGCCGCATCAAGGTGCTCCCCGACGTCGGACACTGGTCCCCGGTCGAGGCCCCCGGACCGCTCGCCGCCGCGATCCTGGAGTTCCTGACCTGACGGATCCGACCCCGAACTCCTCCGCCCGACATCGCGGCGACGCCCTGTCGCTGCCGCTCAGCGCGCCGGGCGAGGGGTCGTCGGCAGCCACGGGAATCGACGCCTCCGCCCAACGCCTGCTCGAGCTCCCACGGCAGACCCTCGACCTGTCGTCCTCGTTCGCCGTCATGGGGATCGTCAACCGGACCCCCGACTCGTTCTACGACCGCGGGGCGACGTTCGCGCTCGACCGTGCCGTGGAACACGCGCAGCGTCTGGTCGCCGCGGGTGCCGACATCATCGACGTCGGTGGCGTGCGGGGTGGACCCGGGGACCCGGTGGACGTGCCCCGGGAGATCGACCGGGTCGTGCCGTTCCTCGAGCGCCTGCGCGCCGTGCTCCCCGACGTGCTGGTGTCCGTCGACACCTTCCGAGCGCCGGTCGCCGCGGCCGCGCTCGATGCGGGTGCGGACATCGTCAACGACGTGACCGGACTGCACGACCCCGACGTGCTGGGCGTGGTGGCGGACCACGATGCCGGCTACGTCGCCATGCACCATGGCGGGCAGCCGCGCACGCGCCCGTGGCGCCGCAACTGGCGCCCCGACGTCACCACCGTCGTCGTCGAGCACTGCCGGCGGCTCGCACGGCGGGCGATCGACGCGGGCATCGAACCCGGCCGCGTGATCGTGGATCCCGGTCACGACTTCCAGAAGACGACCGCGCAGTCCCTGGAGGTGACCAGGCGACTGCCCGAACTGACGGCACTCGGCCACCCGGTGCTCGTCGCGCTGTCCAACAAGGACTTCATCGGCGAGACGCTGGACGCCCCGCTGGAAGGGCGCGTCGACGGCAGTCTGGCGTGCGCAGTGTTCAGCGTCCTGCGCGGCGCGCACATCGTCCGGGTCCACGAGGTCGCCCGTACCGTCGAGGTGCTGCACATGGTCGAGGCACTGCTCGGTTGGCGCGCGCCCGCCCGCGCGGTGCGCGGTCTCGAGTGACTACGGTGCAGGCACCCGATGCTGGAGCGACCATGGCCCGAGGGGGCATGCCACGCCGATGGGTCTTCGTCTGCGTCAACGAGCGGCCCGCGGAGCACCCGCGGCCCTCGTGTGCGCCCCGCGGCAGCGGTTCCCTCTTCGAGGCCCTTCGTGAGGCGACGGGCCAGCTCGGTCTGGTCGACGTGAAGGTCGTCGCCAGCGGCTGCCTCGAGCCGTGCATGGTGGGTCCGGCGGTCTACGTCGCGCCGGACGACGTCTGGTACGGCGGTGTCACGGTCGACGACATCGCCCAGATCGCCGAGCAACACCTGCGCGACGGCGAACCCGTCGAGTTCCTGCGCATCGGGAGCGAGGACTTCGAACTGTCGCCCCTGCAGGGGCGCTCCGACCTGCCGCCCGGACTCATCCCCCCGGTCTGATCCGGGGACCTCCCATCCACGTTCGTCACCCCACTCCGCCACTGCGCACCGAGGTCCACCGTGAACCGTGTCTCCTGGGACGACTACTTCCTGGACCTGGCGCGAGCGACCGCGTCGCGCGCAACATGCTCCAGGCGCCAGCACGGAGCCGTCATCGTGCAGGAGCGTCGCATCGTGTCGACCGGCTACAACGGCGGCCCGTCGGGTTACCCGCACTGCCTCGACGGCGCCTGCCCGCGTGCGAACTCCGAGGCACCGCAGGGGCACGACTACGAGCGCTGCATCGCCATCCACGCCGAGGCCAATGCGGTGATGTTCGCGGCACCGGCCGAACGTGACGGCGCCTCGCTGTACTGCACCGGCGCTCCCTGCTTCGGATGCGCGAAGCTGA
>JBBDIX010000036.1:0-4753 GCA_040880235.1 Nitriliruptoraceae bacterium | reverse complement strand
AGCTGGGGGTCGCCTACATCGAGGGCGGCTGGCCCGGCGCGAACCCCAAGGACACGGAATTCTTCGCGCGAGCGGCGGACGGGGACCTCCGGCTCGACTCCGCCACGCTGGTGGCCTTCGGGATGACCCGCGGCCGCGGCCGTGACGCCGGCGACGACCCCCTGCTCGCGGCGCTGGTCGAGGCGCACACCGACGTGATCTGCCTCGTCGGAAAGTCGTGGGGCTACCACGTCGACGAGGCGCTCGGCGTGCCGCGTGAGGAGAACCTCGCGATGGTGCGCGAGTCGATCGAACACCTGCGTTCGCTCGGGCGTCGTGTGTTCTTCGACGCCGAACACTTCTTCGACGGGTTCGCCCGAGACCGTGCGTACGCGCTCGACGTCGTGCGTGTTGCCGCCGAGGCCGGTGCGGAGTGCGTGGTGCTCTGTGACACCAACGGCGGCGCGATGCCGTGGGACGTGGCCGAGATCGTGAAGGGGCTCGTCGACGAACTCGACACCCAGGTGGGTCTGCACTTCCACGACGACGGGGGCTGCGCGGTCGCCAACTCGCTGCTGGGCATCGAGGTGGGGGCCACCCACGTGCAGGGCACCGCGAACGGACTCGGCGAACGCTGCGGCAACGCCAACCTGTTCACGATCCTCGCGGACCTGCAGCTCAAGCGCGGCCTGTCTCTGGTGCCGTCCGATCGTCTGGAACGGCTGACCGAGATCAGTCACAGCATCGCGGAACTGTGCAACCAGACGACCCCGTCGGTCTCCCCGTACGTGGGCCACACCGCCTTCAGTCACAAGGCCGGCCTGCACGCCTCCGCGCTCGCCAAGGCGCCCGACATGTACCAGCACATCGATCCCGCAGAGGTCGGCAACCGGCAGCGACTGGTGGTCAGCGAACTCGCCGGCCGGGCCAACATCGTGCTCAAGGCCAGGGAGTTCGGCCTGGAGATCGACGACGCCCAGGCCCGTGCAGTCCTGGCGGAGGTCAAGGAGCGTGAGGCGCAGGGATGGAGCTACGAGGCCGCCGACGCCTCGTTCGAGCTGCTGCTGCGGCGCAAGGTGGGAGCGATGCCCCCGTCCGAGGAACCGTTCACGTCCCTGCACTACCGGGTGAACGTCGCCGGCGGCGCAGAGAACGTCCTTCCCGGTGAGGGTCCGGCCGAGGCGATCCTCGCCGTCGAGGTCGGTGGTCAACGGTGCCTCGGCGCCGGAGAGGGCAACGGCCCCGTCGATGCGCTCGACCATGCGTTCCGCAACGCCGTCAACGGCACCTGGCCACAGCTCGACCAGATCCACCTGTCGGACTACAAGGTGCGGATCCTCGATTCGACGGCGGGTACCGACGCGACCACCCGCGTGCTCGTGTCGTCCACCGACGGCAACAAGGTGTGGGACACCGTCGGGGTCCACCAGAACGTCGTCGAGGCGTCGTGGATGGCCTTGTCCGACGCGTACACGCACGCGATCCTGCGCGTCGACTGGGAGTGACCGCACGGCCCTGCGGGTAGCGTGACCACGACCGTCGACGCGAGGAGGACGCGGTGACCCGTCCCGTGGTGGCCAACGTGCTCGCGTCGCGCTACGCCAGTGACGCGATGGTGCGCCAGTGGTCGCCGACCGCGAAGGTCGTCGCCGAGCGGGAACTGTGGCTCGCCGTGCTCCGTGCCCAGCGAGAACTGGGTGTCGACGTGCCCGACGGGGTGGTGGAGGCCTACGAGGCCGTCCTGCACGACGTCGATCTCGCCTCGATCGCGGAACGGGAGCGCGTCACCCGCCACGACGTCAAGGCCCGCATCGACGAGTTCTGCGCCCTGGCGGGTCACGAGCACATCCACAAGGCGATGACATCGCGAGACCTGACCGAGAACGTCGAACAGCTCCAGATCCGGCGCTCGCTCGAACTCGTGCGTGACCGCTGCGTGGCCGCGCTCGCGATGCTGGCGGCCCTTGCCACGGAGCACGCCCGGCTGGTCATCACGGGCCGCAGTCACAACGTCCCCGCACAGGCCACCACGCTCGGCAAGCGCTTCGCGAACGCGGGTGAGGAGCTGCTGGAGGCGTTCGACCGTCTCGAGCACCTCATCGACGTCTATCCGCTGCGCGGCATGAAGGGGCCGGTGGGCACCCAGCTCGACCAGCGTGACCTGCTCGGCGATGACGCGATGGTCGACGAGCTCGAGGCCCGGGTCGCGATCCACCTGGGGTTCAGTCGACGACTCACCAACGTCGGGCAGGTCTATCCCCGCTCGCTCGACCTCGACGTCGTCGCGACGCTCGTGCAGGTGGCCGCGGCGCCGTGTTCGCTCGCGACCACGCTGCGGCTCATGGCCGGGCACGGTCTGGTCACGGAGGGATTCGGCGACGGGCAGGTCGGCTCGTCGGCGATGCCCCACAAGATGAACATGCGCTCGTGCGAGCGCATCAACGGCTTCGGTGTGATCCTCGGGGGATACCTCACGATGGTCTCCCAGCTGTCGGGCGGCCAGTGGAACGAGGGCGACGTCGCCTGTTCGGTGGTGCGACGTGTCGCCCTGCCCGACGCGTTCCTCGCCATCGACGGACTGTTCGAGACGCTGCTGACGGTGCTCGGCGACCTCGGTGCGTTCCCGGCGGTCATCGACCGCGAACTCGAACGGAACCTGCCGTTCCTCGCCACCACGAAGCTGCTCACCGCGGCGGTGCGTGCCGGGGTGGGGCGTGAGACCGCGCACGAGGTGATCCGCGAACACGCGATCGCGGTTGCGCAGCAACTCGCCGCCGGGGGCGACGACAACGACCTCGTCGACCGGGTCGCCGGCGACGAACGCATCGGGGTGCCGGCCGACGAGCTGCGCGCGGCGCTGGGCACGCCCCTGGAGTTCGCCGGGCGCGCCCCGGCGCAGGTCGCCGCGTTCGCCACGCGAGTCGGGCACCTGGTCGCCACGCACCCGAAGGCCGCCAACTACCGCCCCGGAGCCATCCTGTGAGTGACCTGACCCCTCGGGTGCGGTTCTGCCCCGCGCCCTCCGGCTGGCTGCACGTCGGCAGCGTCCGGGCCGCTCTGTACAACTTCCTCCACGCGCGCCGACACGGCGGCACGTTCGTGTTCCGCATCGAGGACACGGACGCGACGCGGGCCACCGACGAGTCGATGCACTCCATGATGGAGGCCATGCGGTGGATCGGGCTCGACTGGGACGAGGGACCCGACGTCGACGGGGAGATCCGTGGCGCCCACGGCCCCTATCGCCAGTCCGAGCGCGGTGCGCTCTACGCGGCGGTGGTACGTCGACTCGTCGATGCCGGCGAGGTCTACCCCGACTTCCGCTCATCTGAGGAACTCGAGGCGTGGCGGGCGTCGCATCGCCGAGGCGAGGGTGAGGGCCCACCGGTCGTCAAGGCCGCCACCTTCGAACACACACCCGAGGAGATCGCGCGGTTCGAGGCCGAGGGGCGTGTTCCGAGCCTGCGCCTGCGCACGCCTGACGACGGGGCGTTCGTCGTCGACGACCTGGTGCGCGGTGAGGTGCGCTGGGAGTGGGAACAGATCTCCGACCCGGTGATCCAACGTTCGGACGGGTCGGCGACCTATCCGCTGGCCAACTCCGTCGACGACGTCGCGCAGGGCATCACGCTCATCTGCCGGGGCGAGGACCTCCTGTCCGTGACGCCACGTCAGGGACTGATCCACGACCTGCTGACCCGTGATCGCCTGATCGACGAGGCGCTGGCCGAGGTCGGGATGCCCGCACGTGACCCGTCGTGGACCCAGCCCGAGGCGTTCGCGCACCTGCCGATGGTCGTCGGCATGGACCGCAAGAAGCTGTCCAAGCGGCACGGCTCCGTGGCGATCCAGGAGTTCCGGCGCAAGGGGTTCCTGCCCGAGACGCTGCGCAACTTCCTGGCGCTGCTCGGCTGGTCGCCGGGGGACGGTCGTGAACGACTGGAGGACGACGAACTGATCGCCCTGTTCGACCTGTCTGCCGTCGGGCGGTCCGCAGCCGCGTTCGACGAGGACAAGCTCCTCTCGTTCAACGGCGATCGCATCCGTGACCTTTCCGTGGAGGACCTGGCCGGTCGGCTCGTCGAGCACCTCGACGGAACGCTCGGGGAGCGGGCGCTCGTCGACTCGCCCCCAACCGAGGCCCAGATGTCCCGGCTCGTCGGTCTCGTGCCCCTGATCCAGGAACGCATGCAACGCCTCGATGAGGTGGAGAACTACGCACCGGCGTTCTTCATCGACGACCTGGAGATCGACCCCGATGCGGTCGACCGGGTGCTGTCGAAGCCACCGGCCGTCGACTCCATTGCGGGTGCACGGCGCGTGCTGTCCGACGTGGACTGGTCGGTCGACGCCATCGACACCGCTCTGCGTGGTCTTGCCGAAGAACTCGGGTCCGGATTCGGGAGGGTCGCCCAGCCGATCCGCGTCGCGGTCACCGGATCGACCGTCAGTCCGCCCCTGTTCGAATCGATCGAACTGATCGGCCGGGAACGCACGCTCGTCCGACTGGAACACGCGGAGGGCGTGGCACGGGCCGCCGCCTGACCGACCGTCGCATCGCGCCTTTGCGTGGATGCGGGCCGGTGCATACCCTGCGGTCTGCGTTCCGGTCCACCGATCGGGCGATCACAGGTCACCTCTGCACCAGAGCGTGTGTGCCCTGCGCCCAGCATTGTCGGCGACCCGGTTCGCGGCCCTTTCGGGGGTGGTGTAATTGGCAACACGGCTGGTTCTGGTCCAGTTATTGAGGGTTCGAGTCCTTCCCCCCGAGCTG
>JBBDIX010000035.1:0-32003 GCA_040880235.1 Nitriliruptoraceae bacterium | reverse complement strand
ACCAAGTACGCGCCGGACGGGACCGTCACCGTGCAGCTCGCACCGATCGGGGACGGAGGTCTCGCCATCGAGGTCCACGACGAGGGTCCGGGCATCCCCCACGACGATCTCACCCGCGTGTTCGAACCCTTCTTCCGGGCGCACGACGGTGACGATACCCAACCAGGGACGGGGATCGGACTGGCACTCGTCGCGGAGTTCGCCGCGATGCACACGGGGCGGGCCTGGGCCGAACCCGCAGAACACGGCGGCGCCCATCTCCACGTCGAGATCCCCCCACCCGATCTGCGCGTGCCCCTGCAGACACCGCACGACCCGGCCTCCACCACCTGACCCACCTCGAGGACGACGTGCCCCCTGCATCCACCGCACCCCGCGCACACGTGCCGGCACTCCTCGGCTTCCTCGCCGCCAGCATCGCCGCGGGCGGTGTCGGTGCCCTGCTGCAGGGACCGACGTCACGGGTCACGGAGCGATACCTCGCGTACGACCTGCCCACCTGGGCCCCGGACGGGTCGGTGTTCGGCATCGTGTGGCCCGTGCTCTACGTGCTGATCGGGCTCGCTGCGTGGCAGCTGTGGCGACGTACCTCGGAACGGACGGCGATCCGAGGTGCCCTGACCCTGTGGGGCGCACAGCTGGTGCTCAACGCGGCCTGGCCGGGAGTCTTCTTCGGCATTCCCGCCCTGGGCGCCGCGATCGTGGTGATCGTCGCGCTCGACGTCACCGTGATGGCGACGATCGTGGCGTTCTGGCGGCACGACCGTCTCGCGGCACTGCTGCTCGTCCCCTACCTGGTCTGGATCCTGTTCGCGACGGCCCTCAACGTGGCCGTGTGGAGCCTGAACCCCACCGGTGGCTGAGCACGCCGATCACGGGTGATCACGCGGGTTCGCGGTGTTCGCGAGGTCGGTACCAGCGACACACCCACGAGAACGTCACGTCGCGCGTCCCCGAGGTCGGTCCGAGGCGCGCGGCGATCTCCTCGCGTTCGGCGTGGACCCCGGCGGGACCCATCGCCACGAGGTCGACGGCCAGGTCGTGCGCCACGGACTGGACGATCTCGAACGTGTCGCGACCCTGTTCCACGAACGCCGGAGAGAACTGTCCGTCCACTCGCGCGTCCTTGTCGGGGTCGACCGTCACGAGACCGACGGCGCCTGCAACCTCGGCGAGGTGACCCGACCCGGGAGTGACCACCACGAGCGCTCCGGTGGGCCGAAGGACCCGGTGGACCTCGGCCGGGTTGCGGGGCGCGAACACGTCGAGCACGACGTCGACGGATCGATCGGCCACCGGCCAGCGCGCTCGCAGGTCGCAACGCACCGCCACGATCGACGGCCTCCGGCGGGCCGCACGACGAAGCGCCGGTGCCGACAGGTCCACGACCAGGCCCGCCACGGGCACCGGCTCCGTCGGTCCCTCGACATCCTGCGGACTCGTCTGGTCGACCACGGCATCGAGCACAGCGTCCAGCAGGTGCCCCGTGCCGCCACCCGCATCCAGCACGACCCGTACATGCTGCCCCTGCGTCGCCCGGCACACGACGTCGATGACCAGGTGCGCCAGGGAAGCGAGGAGGCCCGCCTCCTCCACCCGCTCTCGCGCCCCGATCATCGCCGTGCTGTCACCCTCCAGTCGTGATGCCCCCGCGAACAGGCTCACGTACCCCTGACGGGCCACGTCGAAGGTGTGACCCGCGGCACAGGCGAGGGTCTGTCCGACCACGTGCAGGGCACCCCGACAGTGCGGGCACGCGAGCAGGTCGACGAGGTCGCCTGCGGGGACACGGAGCACGGTGCCCTCCGACGGTCATGGACGTGGCGGACGCCACGTTTGCACACACCCGGTTCCCGCGCACCTCATGCCCTGTCCGATTCCCGCGAGCGCACGCCGCCGGGATCGGCCATGCTGCACGCATGGACCACGCACCGGCACCCACCGCACCGACACCTGTCGGCGCCTCGTCGACCGTGTCACCCGCCGAGCACACCGGTGAGGCGCTCGACCTCGACGATGATCCTCGCCTCGCGGCGCTGCGTGCCCGGGATCCACGATTCGACGGGGCGTTCTGGTTCGGGGTGACCACCACGGGCATCTACTGTCGGCCCAGTTGCCCCTCACGCGCCCCGAAGGCACGCAACGTCCGCTTCTTCGCCGCTGCGGCCGCGGCACAGCAGGCCGGCTTCCGCGCCTGTCGCCGATGTCGCCCCGATGCCGTCCCGGGCTCTCCCGACTGGGACAGCCGTGCCGACGTCACGGGCCGCGCGATGCGCCTCATCGCCGACGGGGTGGTCGACCGCGAGGGGGTCACGGGACTGGCCCGTCGGGTCGGCTACTCGCCGCGTCAACTCCACCGGGTGCTGGTGGCGGACACCGGCGCATCACCGCTCGCGCTGGCCCGCGTCCGGCGCGTGCACCTGGCCAGGACCCTGATCGAGTCGACGGATCTCCCCTTCGGGCAGGTCGCGTTCGCTGCCGGGTTCTCGAGCGTGCGCCAGTTCAACGCCATGGTGGAGGAGTCCACGGCATCGACCCCCACCGCACTGCGCGTCGCCGCACACCGTCGTGGCGCGGGGGCGCCCCGCCCTGCTGGCGCGCCCCTCGACGTGCACCTGCGACTCGCCCACCGCACCCCGTTCGCCCGCGATGCCGCGTTCGGAGACCTCGGTCGCCACCTCGTCGACGCCGTCGAACACCTCACCGCAGACACCCATCGACGCACCCTCACGCTGCCCTACGGCCCCGCGGTGATCAGCCTGCGACCCGACGGCGCGGTGGTGCACGCCCACCTGCGCCTGACCTCACCGCGGGACCTGACCACGGCGATCCGCCGGTGCCGTCGACTCCTCGACCTCGACGCCGACCCGGTGGCCATCGACGAGTCACTGGCAGACGACCCCGCGCTTCGCCCGCTCGTGCGACACACCCCGGGCATCCGGGTGATGGGCGGCGTGGACGGGTTCGAGTCCGCGGTGCGGGTGGTGCTGTCCCAGCGGGTGAGCCTCGGTGCCGCCCGAACCGTGACCCAACGCTTCGTCGAGGCCCACGGTCTGCCGCTGCCCGGGGAACTGCGCGCCGGCCCGGAGCCCGCGGCCGAGCCCGGCGCCGTGCCACCGCGACTCTTCCCGACCGCCGAACAGGTGGCCGCACTCGACCCCGCCGATCTGGTCCTGCCCCGACACCGGGCGCCGACCGTGCATGCGCTGGCGAGCGCGATCGCGAGCGGACACCTCGACCTGTCGGACGGCGCAGACCGGGCGCAGACCCGTGCACGACTCCTCGAGATCGGCGGTGTGGGGCCCTGGACCGTCGAACTGGTGGCGATGCGCGCCCTGCGTGATCCTGACGCGTTCTGCGCAACGGACCTGGTGTTGCGTCGTTCCGCAGCCGCGTGCCAGATCGTCGACCTCGCCACCCACTCCCGACGTTGGCGACCGTGGCGCAGCCACGCCGCCGCCCACCTGTGGAACCGAGAGGGCCATCCGTGACGATCCATGCGTACCTGCCGAGCCCACTCGGCGACCTGCTGGTCACCGGCGACGACGGGGTGGTCACCGGCCTGTACCTGCCCGATCACCGGCGCGGACCGCAGGTCTCCGCCACCTGGGGCCACGACCCGGGTGCGTTCGATGGTCTTCGTGAGCAGCTCGACGAGTACCTGACGGGGCGACGAACGACGTTCGACGTCGAGGTTCGCCTCGACGGCACCTGCCTGCAGCAGCGCGTGTGGCAGGAGCTGCGCACCCTGTCGTACGGCGAACGCGTGTCCTATGGCCAGCTCGCGCAACGCATCGATCGCCCGACGGCGGTTCGTGCCGTGGCGTCGGCGGTCGCCCGCAACCCGGTGAGCATCGTCGTGCCGTGCCACCGGGTCGTCGGTTCCGACGGCCGGCTCACGGGATATGCGGGCGGGGTCGAGCGCAAGCAGTGGTTGCTCGAACTGGAGTCCCGCGGGGCCTGACGGAGCTCGGGGCTCAGAACTCGAACACCTCGACCCGCAGTGCCGCGCCCAGACCGACCCGCGTACCGGTGTCCTCGAGGTTCCAGCGGACGAACTCGGGATCGGCCATCGGGTGGTCGCCAAGGCCCTCGAGGTAGGCCCGGTGTTCGGCGAGCGACCCGACCGCGGCATCGACGTGACCGGTGACGTCGATGGCATGTCGCGCCATGGGCGAGTTCGCCACCAGGAGTCGTCGGGCTCCGTGCGGTTCACCACCGATCCCGGCGAAGATCCACCGGTTGCCCGCGTCGGCGACCGCGTCGATGAGGGCCGAACCGAGCGCACGATGGTCGGCCGAGTTGAACGATCCCGGACGTCCCCAGTCCGCTCGGTGGTTGAGCGTGATCAGCGTGTCCGGACGGTGTCGTCGGATCGCCGCGGCGAGATCTCGACGCAGGTCCACGTCGTGCACGAGCACCCCGTCCGGGCGGTCGAGGAACTCGACGACCTCGACCCCGACGACCGCGGCAGAACGCCGCTGCTCCTCCTCGCGCAGGGGCGCGCACCGATCCGGCGTGATGCCGTCGATGCCGGCCTCGCCCCGCGTCGCGAGCAGATAGGTCACGTGATGCCCGGCGGCGGTCCACCGCGCGACGGCCGCGGCCGCCCCGTACTCCAGGTCGTCCGGATGCGCGACCACCGCGAGCACCCTGGACACCTCGGGGTCGTACACCTCGAGGCCATCGTCTGCGTCGGCCATCCCGGCTCCTGTCGTGCCTCGAACTCGTCCCGTGAGCCCTCCGTGCGACGCGACGATACCGGTGCGACACCGCCCGGAGAGGGGCACGAACGGACGGATAGGCTGGCCGGGGACGAGACGAGGACCACGTGACGCGCGCGCGCACCGCCTTCTCGCGGATCCGGGTGAGGATCGCGATGGTCTCCCTGTGTGTCGGTGTCGTACTGGTCGTCGCGCCGGCCGCTGGTGCGGAGTCCGTCGGCACCGTCGGGGTCACCGACGTCGACGGCCCGATCACCCCGGTGATCCGCGATCACCTCGCCGACACGATCGTCGACGCGACCGCTGCGGAGCACCGTGCGCTGGTCATCCGCCTGAACACCCCCGGGGGCGGGCTCGACGTCACGCGGGAGATCGCAAACCTGCTGCTCGACGCGCCGATCCCGACGATCGTCCACGTCGCGCCGTCAGGGTCCGACGCAGGGTCGGCGGGGACGTTCATCACGTACGCGGCGCACATCGCCGCGATGGCGCCTGCGACGACCATCGGCGCCGCCACGCCCGTGGACCTCGAGGGCGGCGAGGTTGGCGACAAGATCGTGGAGAACACGATCGCGTTCGGACTCGCGCTCGCTGAGTTCCGCGACCGTGACGCCACCTTCATCGAGGCAGCGATCCGTGACGGACGATCCGTCACCTCCACCGTGGCGCTGGAGGCCGGGGCGATCGACGTGGTGTCCCCGAGCGTCGAACAGCTGCTCATCGACGTGCACGGGCGCGACGTGGTCGTTGGCGGCACCCCGGTGACGCTGGACACCTCCGGGGCCGTGATCGTCCAGATGGAGATGACCGGTACCCGCAGCCTGCTGCAGATCCTGGCCAACCCGAACCTGGCCTTCATCTTCCTGTCGCTGGGCACGCTGGCGATCCTCTACGAGATCTCGAATCCGGGACTCGGACTCGGCGGGGTCGCCGGCGTCGTCATGCTGATCCTCGCGATGTTCTCGCTCGCGGTGCTTCCCGTGAACTACGCAGGTGCCGCGCTGCTGGTGGTGGCCCTGGCGATGTTCATCGCGGAACTGTTCGCGCCCGGGATCGGGGTCGGCGCCGCGGGCGGGACGGCCGCGCTGGTGCTCGGCGGTCTGTTCCTGTTCCAGGCACAGACGGGAGTCGGCGTGGACCTGTGGGTGCTCATCCCGACGGCGATCGTCACCTTCGGACTGGTGGTGTTCGCCGGGATGCTCGTCAGCCGCACCCGGGGACAGACGTCGCGAGCCGCGTCCGACTACCTGCTCGGCAGGCGCACCACCGTCACACGGATCGACGACGGACAGGCGCGCGCCCGGATCGACGGCACCCTCTGGCGTGTCCAGGCAGGGGAGCCCGACGTCGACCTGCAGGTCGGAGACGAGGTCGAGGTCCTGGGGCGAGAGAACCTCGACCTGCACGTGCTCCCCACGACCCTGCTCGACGAACGCCGCAGGGCCGAGGCCGAGGCTCAAGCAGCTAGGGCCGCCGACACGACGACATCCCCCGCACACGAGGAGACGAGATGAACGGCATGACCTTCGGACTGACCATCGCGCTGGTGATCCTCGTCGCGATCGTGATCGCGGCGGTACGGATCGTCGACGAGTACGAGCGGGGCGTGATCTTCCGGCTGGGCCGCGTGATGGGCGCGAAGGGACCCGGCCTGTTCTTCATCGTCCCGATCATCGACCGCATGGTGAAGGTGAACCTGCAGACGGTGACCATGGACATTCCCCCGCAGGACGTCATCACCAGGGACAACGTGACGATCCGGGTCAACGCGGTCACCTACTTCAACGTCACCGATCCGGTCCATGCGATCGTCAACATCCAGAACTACCTCTTCGCGACCTCGCAGGTGGCGCAGACCACGCTGCGGTCGATCCTGGGACAGGTCGAGCTCGACGAGATCCTCGTCAACCGCGACGAGATCAACGACCGGCTCGCGGCGATCATCGACGACCTGACCAACCCGTGGGGGGTCAAGGTCACCCTCGTCGAGGTCAAGGACGTGGAACTGCCCGAGTCCATGCGACGCGCCATGGCCAGCCAGGCCGAGGCCGAACGCGACCGGCGCGCGAAGGTCATCCACGCAGAGGGTGAGTTCGAGGCCGCCAAGCGCCTGTCGGAGGCAGCCCACGTCATGGCTGCCGAGGGTGGCGCCATGCAGCTGCGCCTGCTGCAGACGCTCGTGGACGTCACCGCGGAGAAGAACTCGACCCTCATCTTCCCCGTACCCATCGAGCTGCTGAAGTTCATCGAAGGGGTCACCACACCAGATGCCGCGCCGACCGAACGCGCCGCGCAGGCCGTCGAGGACATCCAGGACGTGACTGCCCGTGACGACTGATCCGTCGGACACGCGGCGTTGACCACGTTCCACCGCACCCTGGGCGCGTCCATCGTGCTCCTGCTGCTGACCATCACGGTCTGGGGCCTGGTGCTGCGCGTCCTGCGACGTGACGATCCGCCAGCGGCCCTGTGGGCGGTGCAGCACTGGACGGAGAACCTGCTCGCCGTGCAGGTCGTCGCCGGCCTGGTCCTGCTCGTGCTCGGCCGGCGCGTGATCGGCGGTCCCCTGGTCTGGTTCCACTACCTGTACGGGTCGCTGTTCCCCCTGATCGCGATCATCGGTGGACGCATCGCCGCGTTGCGCCGCGAACGTCGGGAATACGTGAGCCTGGCGTGGGGTTCGTTCATTGCGTGGGCACTGACGATGCGGGCCGTGCAGACCGCCTGCGGCAATCTGCTCTCCGACCTGGCCCGCTGTCTGACCCCGTGACGATCCTGCGGCACCCTCGTCACGAACCACCTGGACGACCCGGATCGGACCGTCGGCCCGGCTCCCACGACCAACCTCGACCCTGGACCCCTCGTGACCCTCTCCCTCGGCGTGACCTTCGACTACCTGTGCCCGTGGGCACGAAACGTGAATGAACACGTGGCCGCGGGCCTGCGCGCGGGCGCTGACTGGAACGTGCGCTTCGTGCCCTTCAGCCTGCGGCAGGGCAAGGTCGACGAGGGCGAGACCCCCGTGTGGGAACTCGATGATCCGGATGCCACCCCGGGCGTGCTCGCCCTGAAGATCGGCATCACCGTCCGCGACGAGCACCCCGAACAGTTCCTCGACGTCCACGAGGCGCTGTTCGCCGTTCGTCACGAACGCGGGCTCGACAACCGCGACCCCGAGGTCCTGGCGGCCGTGCTCTCGGACCATGGGGTCGACGCCGACGCCGTGATGGCCGTCGCTCGTGACGGTGCGACGACCAAGCGGCTGCGTGAAGAACACGAGCGGGCCGTCGCTGACCACGACGTGTGGGGCGTGCCGACCCTCATCGGCCGAGACCGTTCCGTGTTCGTCCGTGTCCTCGATCGACCCGAGGGCGACGCGGACCGAGCGCGCGGACGCGTCGAACAGCTGATGGACCTCGTGGACAGTGCCGTCGAACTCCACGAGTTCAAGACGACCGTCCTCGACCGCTGAGTGGCCGCCTCAACCTGACGCCCACGTGTGCGCTGGGCGCACCTGGTGGATCGCGGCCCCGATCAGTACGATCCCGCCGCACCTGCCATCAGGTACGCGATTCCTTCCGGGGTAGCTCAGTTGGCAGAGCGCTCGACTGTTAATCGAGATGTCGCCGGTTCGAGCCCGGCCCCCGGAGCCACCACGCCCCGACCCGTCAGGTCGTGAGCACGATCTTGCCGAAGACGTCCCCGGCGATCATGCGCTCGAACGCACCCCGCGCATCGGCCAGGGGCACGACGTCGTCGATCAAGGGGCGCACGCCGGTCACCGCGAGGAACTCCAACAGGCGAGCGAGCTCTTCACGCGTACCCATCGTGGACCCCACGACGCGAAGCTGCCGGAAGAACACCCGGGAGAGGTCGGCTGGCGGTTCCGAACCTGACGTCGCCCCGGCGACGACGACCACCCCACCGGGACGCAGCGACTTCAGCGAGTGGTCCCAGGTCGCCTGCCCGACGGTCTCGATCACGACGTCGACCCGTTCGGTCAGCCGGCCCCCCGCCTCCACCACCTCGTCGGCACCCAGTCCGCGTGCCCGTTCTCCGCGCGACGCATCCCGACTGCTGACCGTCACGTGGGCGCCGGCTGCCTTCGCGAGCTGGAGCGCCGCGGTCGACACTCCCCCGCCTGCCCCCTGGATCAGCACGCGCTGGCCGGGTCGCAGTTCGCCTCGGGTGAACAGCATCCGGTAGGCGGTCAACCATGCCACCGGGAGGCACGCAGCCTCCTCGACCCCGAGGGACGCCGGCAGGGGCAGCACGTTGCGTCGCGGTACGACGACGCGCTCGGCGAAGGTGCCGTCGTATCGTTCGGACAGGATCGTGCGCGCATCGCAGAGCGTCTCGTCCGTGCCGTCGAGCGGCGACACGACCGCGTGGACGACCACCGGGACCCCGTCGGCGGTGACCCCGGCAGCGTCACAGCCGAGCACGATGGGCAGGCGATCCGGATCGACGCCCACACCGCGCAGGGTCCACACATCGTGGTGGTTGAGCGACGCCGCCTGCACCTCGACGACGACCCAATCGTCGGGAACCTCGGGTTCTGGGTGTTCCCCGAACGTCAGGCCACGCAGTGGATCGTCGGGATCGGTCGAGGTCGCGGTGACGGCAAACATGCCCGAATGCTAGTTCGACGGCTCAGAACGCGACGTCGGCCGGCGGAACGTCGAGCCCCTGCTCGTCCAGTCCTGCACGGAACCCATCGACGGCGGCCGCCACCAACGGGTCACCGATTCGGACCAGGGCCTCGACAGCATCCTCGTTCGGGGCGTCCCGCCACCGAGACACGCCCATGGCGGCCGGCTCGACACCCAGCACGGATGCCCACCGATGTCGCGCAAGGTCGGCGGCGACCGCGGATCCGACCCGCAGCACCACCCTGACCCGACGCCCGTCGAACTCCACCTGGCCGCGCAACCACTCGAGCGTCCGGACGGCGACGTCCTGCCGGGTGGTACGGATCGTGATCGCATGCCGATCCACGTCGGCGACTCCCATGAGCAGTCCGAGGCCAAGGGCGAACGACGGATCGCCGGCCAGCGCGCCACGAGCCCGGCGGCGCGAGGCGTCGCGTCGCTCCTCCACGAGGGGGTCGGGCACCGTCGGTCGGCCGGCGACGGTGTCGGTGAGGGTGGTGGCCACGGTCGGACGCGTGGCAGCCGACGACCCCGACCGCGGAGTCGTCGACCCGCGGTCCGTGCGAGACCTCGCGCGACGGACCCCGGTGGTCCACGCCTCGATCAGGAGTTCGTCGACCTCGAGCTGCGCAGAGATCTCGGGGATGGCGAGACCCGCTCGACGAAGGGCCCGTGCACGAGCCGGACGGGTGTCGTGGGGATCGTCGACACACGCATCCGTGGGACCGGGCAGACTGGGCACGATCGCCAGGCTGGGCACGGCCCCGGGGTCCACACGGCGCCGGGCTCGTGCCGTCAGCGCGTACCCGATGGGACGGTCCGACTCATCGTCGTACGGCAGCGGAGCAAACGGCAGGGGCGGTTGGTCCGCCCCGCCGAGGGGCCGTGGCGTCCCGGTCGATCCCGGGCGCCGTGAGCCAGCGCGAGTGGTCGTGTCCATGCATCGAACGTACGTGAGGGGTGTGACACGTTCGTTCAGCTGTGCAGGTAGCCCTCGAGGGCATCCGAGTACGCAGGGTGGCGAAGCTTCGCCAGGGCCTTGGTCTCGATCTGGCGGATGCGCTCGCGTGTGAGTCCGAGCTCCTCGCCGACCTGTTCGAGCGTACGGACCGGCGCCCCGTCCAGGCCGAATCGCCGCTCGATCACGGTTCGTTCACGCGCGTTGAGCTCCTCGAGCACCTCGGCGAGATGCTGCTGGAGCAGCAGGTACGCGGCAGCTTCGACCGGGAGGGTGGCATCGCGGTCCTCGATGAGGTCACTCATGGAACGGTCTCCATCCTCCCCGATCGGCGCGTCGAGGGAGGCGGGATCGATCGCGAGACGACGGAACTCCTCCACCCGGCTCACCGGCAGTTCGACGGCGTGCGCGACCTCCTCGATGGTCGGTTCACGACCCAGTTGCTGCACGAGCCCCCGCTCGACGCGACGGATGCGGTTCATCGCCTCGACGAGGTGCACCGGGATGCGGATCGTGCGGGACTGGTCCGCGATCGACCGACTGATCATCTGCCGAATCCACCACGTGGCGTAGGTCGAGAACTTGTAGCCGCGCGTGTAGTCGAACTTCTCCACGGCGCGCAGCAGCCCCAGGTTGCCCTCCTGGATGAGGTCAGGCAGCAGCTGACCACGCCCGACATAGCGCTTCGCGATGGACACCACGAGGCGAAGGTTCGCCTCGATCATGGCGCTGCGGGCGCGCTGACCGACCCGTTCGATGCGACGCAGGCACGCACGTTGCGTGGGCCCGAGTTCCGCCATCGAGTCGAGCACCAGAGCGGCGGCCGTGGCTGCGTCGACGCGCTTGGCGAGGTCGACCTCCTCCTCGGCGCTGAGGAGATCGACGCGGCCGATCTCGTTGAGGTACAGCCGGACGGGATCGACGGGTGCGCCAGACGCCACCGCGCCGGCGTCCGGGGCGGGACCGTCGCCGTCGTCGACCAGCGCCACGCCTGCCCGACGGAGCTGACGGGCCACGACGGCCAGCGCCTCAGGATCGAACGACGAACGTTCGGCGAGGGCGGCGAGTTCCGATGTCGTGACCAGTCCCCGTTGGCGACCGGACTCGAGGAGGTCGACGACCTCGGGTGAGGACAGCACGGCGTCGCGAGCAGCGAGATCGACCACCTCGGCGACATCGTCGCCGTCGAGGTCGGGATCGCTCGGACCGGCCGGGGATTCGCCCACGGACATCGGTACCTCCTCGCGCCCTGCATGGAGCGCCCGAAGGGGCCGCAGCACGCTCGCCGATGCTAGTTGCCCTGCCGTCCCTGCGGCGGACATCGCACCCGAGCGTCCAGGGTCACGCGAGCGCCTCCAACAACCCCCGGCGGCGGCGTTCGAGGGCCAGCAGCTGCTCCTGCAGCGCGCGCATCTCGTCGGCATCGGTCCGATGATGGAGACGTTCGAGGCGTGACCGCAGTCGGCCCGTCTCCAGGGTCAGTCGATCGGCGAGCATCCGCCGCACCCGCTCGCTCGCGATCATCGCCAACAGGTCGTGGTCCGCCGCGTCGGCCCGGCCCTCGACGGGTGCCGAGAGGTCCGGATCGTCCTCCAGGGCGATGGCCCGGATGAGCTGGCGGTCCTCGTCGTCCGCCGCCGTCGCCAGCACGGCATCGAGCGACACGCCAGCACCGCCCGCCGACGTGATCGCACACCACACCGCGCGGGCGCGGGGGTGGGTGAAGTGGTCCTCCTCGAGTTCGAACCACTCGTCGGGCAGCAGATCCGCACGCTGCAGCGCGACGCGCAGCACCGCGCGCTCGCGACGCGACCGAGACACGTCGACTGGCCCGTCGACACGAGCGTCTGGCGGCCGCGCCGGCCGCGCGATCCCCTGGTGCGCGTCGATCGCGATGCCCATGCGCTGAGCGGTACGCACGACGAACTCGTAGGCGACCCCGACGCGATCGGCCACCTCGGAACGAGCCCACTCGCGACGCAGGTCGGGATCGGGTTCACGTCCCACGATCTCCAGGGCACGGCGCAGGGCGTCGGTACGTCCCGCCTCGGACGTCAGGTCGGCGTCCGTGAGCCGGTGGCCGACAACGAACGGCACGATCGCCGTCGCCCGGTCCACGGCGTCACGAAGTGCCTCGACACCCGCTTCACGCACCAGGTCGGCCGGATCGGACGTGGCATCGAGGGGCAGCACCCGCAGGTCCAGGTCGACGCCGCGGTCCGCGGTCAGTTCACGCGCCGCCTCCCAGGCCCGTTCGGCGGCCTTGACACCCGCCTCGTCACCGTCGAACGCGAGGACCGCGCGGCGGGCGTAGCGGCCGATCATCCGCAGGTGCTCGGTTCCGACCGCCGTCCCGCAGGTCGCCACGGCATTCGCGAAGCCTGCCTGGTGCAGGGCCATGACGTCGGTGTAGCCCTCGCACACCAGCACCTGCTCTGATCGCACGATGTCGGCACGGGCCTGGCGCAGCCCGTAGAGCACGCGGGACTTGTGGTACAGCGGGGTCTCCGGCGAGTTCAGGTACTTCGGGGGGTCGAAGTCCCCGTGGTCGAGGCCCGGCAGGATCCTGCCGCCGAAGCCGATGACGTCCCCGCCCGGGTCATCGACGGGGAAGATCAGCCGTCCACGGAACCGGTCGCGAAGGCGCCCGTGGTCCGTGCGCACGGCCAGCCCGACGGTGATGAGGTCCTCGGCCGCGAAGTCCTTCGTGGTCAGTGCGTCCGACAGTGACGACCACTCCATCGGCGCGAACCCGAGCCCGAAGCGGTCGACGTCCTCGCGGCCGAAACCTCGGGCCTTCAGGTAGTCACGCGCCGGCCGTCCCGCGTCCGACAGCAGGATCTGCTGGTAGTGGTCGCGGGCAGCAGCGGTCACCTCGACGAGGCGCGAACGTTGCCCGACCGAACGCCGCTCCCGAGCGGAGAGCTCCTCGTAGCGCAGGGTGAAGCCGCTGCGTCGCGCCAGGGACTCCACGGCCTCCGGGAACTCGAGACCCTCGATCTGCATCAGGAAGTCGTAGATGTCTCCCGAGGCGCCACAGCCGAAGCAGTGGAAGAAGTTTCCCTCCCGCCGGACGGTGAACGACGGGCTCTTCTCCGTGTGGAACGGACACAGACCCTTGAAGGAGCTGCCCGCCCGCTTGATGGTCGTGTAGTCGCCGGCGACCGCGATGATGTCGGCCTGCTGGCGCAGCGCCTCGATGTCGTCCTTGACGATCCGTCCGGCCACCTCGTCCTCCGCGTGGCGACGCTACACCCGGCCCCTGACGTCAGGACGCGACGTTGGCGTCGTCCCAGTCCGGGTCGAGGTCCCGCAGGAACCCGTGCAGGCGTTCGACCTCCGACGTCTCGCCGATCTGTTCCGCGGCGGCGCGCAGCGCGGCGATGCAGCGCAGTGCACCGCGGTTGGCGGGAATGGACCACCGGACGTACCCGCGCCCACCCCACCCGGCGCCCCGCAGCGCGTCGAGTCCCCGGTGATAGCCGGTCCGGGCGTACGCATAGGACTCGACCGGATCGGTCGTCAGTTCGGCGAGGCTGGCCCAGCCGGCGATGAGGGTCGGGTGTTGCGCGACCACCGTGGCCACGGCGGCGCGCCGATCACCCTCCGGCTGCCGGTCGGCTCGAGCGAGCGCCTCGGTCGCCTCGGCCTGCGGTTCGGCCAGCACGGTCTCGTGTCGGTCGCTCATCGGAAGGTCCACCACGACGTCTCCTGCTCGCGAGGCACGTGTCGCGTCCGCGACACGCTGTCGAGGGCCCGCGCACCGCGAACCCCCGTCGTCGTGACGATACCGACGACGACCGGGGGGCCGGCACCCGATGGCTAGATTCGCCGGGGACCACGATCCTGTCCGTCGACCACGAGGACCTGCCCCGGTGCGCCAGCCCGTCCGTTACGACGTCGACCTCACCGACCGCCGGCAACATCTCGTGCGGGTGACCCTGTCGCTCCCCGACGATCTGGCTGCAGGCGCCCGGGTCGTGCTGTCGGCGTGGACACCGGGCAGCTACGTCATCCGGGACTACGTCCACCACGTCCAGTGGATCCACGCCCTCGACGACCGCGGTCCGATCTCCCTCATCCCAGACGGCACGAGCGCCTGGAGGCTCGCCGACGACGTCGCCTCCGGCGCCCGGGTTGACCTCGAGCTGTACGCGAACGACCTGTCGGTCCGCACCAACCACGTCGACGACCAGCACGCACTGCTGATCCCGGCCGCGACGTTCCCGTGGGTCGAGGGAGCCCGCGACCGGCCACACGAGGTCCATCTCGTCGCGACCCCGTCACACCACCGGGTCTTCTCGCTGCTGCCCGAGGCAGACGCGGCAGACACGTGGATCGCCGACGACCTCGACCACCTGATCGACAGCGCCTTCGAGGTGGGCGACCACCAGCAGGCCGCGTGGGAGGTCGCCGGCGTGGCACACCAGTTCGTGTGGGCCGGACCCGGACGCATCCACGGCCTCGACGACCTCGCGACCGACGCCGAGGCGATCTCCCGTGAGGCCGTCACCCTGTTCGACGGTGCCCTGCCCGCACGACACCACACGACCCTGTGTGTCGCCTGGGACCGTGGAGGAGGCGGGCTCGAACATCGTGATGGCGCCGTGCTGCAGGTCCCCGTGCACACGTTCGGCGACCCGGCCATGCGCGCGCGCCTCCAGGTGCTGTACGCACACGAGTACCTCCACCTGTTCAACGCACGGCGTCTCGTTCCAGCAGCGCTGGTCTCCCCGGACCTGGAACGTCCCGTCCAGACCGAGTCGCTCTGGGTCGCGGAGGGCTGGACCTCCTACTACGACGAACTCCTGCCGACCCGAGCAGGCGCGTGGACCGCGGCGCAGTGGCTCGACCACCTCGGCAGCGCACTCGACCAGGTGTGGACGACCCCCGGCGTCGAACTGCAGTCCCTGCGCCAGGCCTCACGCGACGCCTGGGTCAAGCACTACGTACGCGACGAGAACAGTCCCAACGCCGGAACCGACTACTACAACCACGGTGCGCTCGTCGCCTGGGAACTCGACCTGCGGATCCGAGGTGCTGACCCCGACTCCGACGGACTCGACGTCGTCCTGCGCCAGCTCTGGGACCGCCACGCCGGTGCGGTCGAGGGCTACACGGAGGACGACGTGCTGGCAGCGATCGGCGACGTCGCCGGTGATGCGTTGCGTGAACTCGCCCGTACCCGCGTCGACACGCCGGGGTGGCCAGACATCGACGACGAGCTGCTCGCGCCGTTCGGGCTGCGACTCGAACCGGCCTCCCCGTCGACCCCGGCGGCACCCGACCTCGGCGTCGTCGTGACCGAAGACGACCGCGGCGTGACCTTCGCCAGCGTCCTTCGTGACGGGTCGGCGTGGCGTGCCGGCATCACCGGAGGGGATCGTCTCGTCGCCATCGACGCGATCACGGTCGGCCGCGGCGAGCTGTCGGCGGCCCTCGCCGCCCGCGATGCCGGAGACGTCGTGGAGATCGCCGTCGTGCGCGGTCCGCGCCTCCTCACCCTGCCGGTGGAGCTCGACGCGCCACGTCGGCGCCATCGACTGGCGACCGTCGACACTCCGGATGCCGCCCAACGACAGGCGTTCCGACGCTGGACAGGTCAGGATCTGCCCACCAACCGCTGAGGCCGGCCCGCACCGTCAGCGCACTTCGGTGAGGAACGCGGCGAGTTCGTCACACGCGGGATCCACGTACTCGTCGACGTCGTACAGGTCGATGTGTCGTGTCGCGTCGGACCACACCAGCCGTCCGCCGGCGGCCTCGGCCACGCGTTCGGCGGCACTCGGTGCGCAGTAGTCGTCCTGACGCGGGTGCACGACCAGCAGTGGCGTGGGAGGGAGCAGCGGTGCCCACGACGCAGCGTCGAAGGTCAGCAGCGACTGCAGGGACCGGCGCGTCAGTCGGTTCTCCCAGCCGTCGGCAGCACCCCGCTCGGTGCCGTAGTAGGCGAACGGTTCGTCGCCGCCCATCGCGGCCTCTTCCCCGTCGGGGGCGACCGCCGGAAGGTGGTCGACGATCCCGGTGCGGCGCTCCTCGGTGGCCAGGTCCGCGAGGCCGCGCAGGAACTCGTGGTAGCCCTGTGCTCCCATCCCCTGCCGGAACGCCGGGGGGTCGTTGAAGCAGGCGGCGACGGTCGCACAGGCTCGCACGCGACGATCGGTCGCCGCGAACCGCAGTGCGTACCCGCCTCCGAGACACACGCCGACCACACCGATGCGTCCGGGGTCGACGTCCGGGTGCACCGCGAGTTCCGAGACCGCATCGCGCAGGTCTGCGAGCTTCCCGCCCTGGTCCTCGTGCTGCCGAGGCAGGCCGTCGGATGCCCCGAAGTTGCGGTGGTCGAACGCCAGTGCTGCGACCCCGCGACGGGCGAGCCGTCGTGCGTAGGTCCCCACGACCTGACCTCGAACCCCACTGAGCGGACCCGTCAGCACGACGGCCGGATGGGGTCCCTCGCGCTGCGGGAGCCAGAGGTCACCGACGAGGCGCAGACCGTCGCTCTCGACGTGCAGCACCAGCGGCTGGTCGGACACGAGGCACCACCCGGTCGAACGAGGCAGGACGCGGCGATCATCGCACACTCGCGCAGCCGTCGTACCGAGCGCGCGACGGCCGGGTCAGGCATGCTCACGGGATGGACGACCTGCCCACTGCCCGCGAACTGCGTGGCGCTGCCCGTTCGTGCACGGTGCTCGCCTACGCGGCGGGACTTGCCGGGGTCGCTGCCGGCACGCTGGTTCTGCGCGAGGGAGACGTCGTCTTCGCAGTCATCACGTGGGTCGTCACGTTCGCGGTCGGCGCATCGCTCATGGGAGTGGCGGTGCTCGTTCGTGCGATGTCGAGCCTGACCGTGACCCTCACCCGCATCGAGTCCGACGTGCGGGTGCTGGTCGCCGACCGGTCCCTGCGTCCGGAGACCGCACGAGTGCTCGACGACGATCCGTGGTCGGGGCACGACCCCCGCTGACGGGGGTCAGCAGACGGGCAGGCGCTCCGCCAGGTAGCCGACCAGTCGGTCGATCGACACCCGTTCCTGCTGCATCGTGTCGCGGTCGCGCACGGTGACCGCACGATCGTCGAGGGTGTCGAAGTCGACGGTGACGCACAGCGGGGTGCCGATCTCGTCCTGCCGGCGATAGCGACGACCGATCGACTGGGTCTCGTCGTACTCGGCCATCCACCGGGGCTTGAGGAGGTCGAAGACCTCGCGGGCGACCGGCGTGAGCGTGTCCTTCTTGGACAGTGGCAGCACAGCGACCTTGTACGGGGCGAGTCGCGGGTCGAGTCGCAGCACCGTGCGCTGCTGGTCGGTCCCGGCGGCGTCGGGTGCCGACTCGACGCGGTACGCGTCGTACAGGAACGCGAGTGTGGCGCGGGTCGCACCGGCGGCTGGCTCGATCACGTACGGGTGGTATCGACGATCCGCGACCTGGTCGTAGTAGGTCAGGTCCTGACCCGATGCGGCCTCGTGGGCCTTCAGGTCGAAGTCGGTGCGATTGGCCAGCCCCTCGAGCTCGGACCAACCCATCGACGCGTCCGGGAACCAGTACTCGATGTCCACGGTTCGCTTCGCGTAGTGCGACATCTCGTCGGGACCGTGCTCACGCAGCCGCAGGTTCTCACGGCGCATGCCCAGGTCGACGTACCAGTCGGTGCGTGCGTCGATCCAGAACTGGTGCCACTGCTCGTCGGTCCCCGGTTCGACGAAGAACTCCATCTCCATCTGTTCGAACTCTCGCGTACGGAACACGAAGTTGCCCGGCGTGATCTCGTTGCGGAACGACCGGCCCATCTGTGCGATGCCGAACGGGATCTTCTGGCGTGACGTCCGCTGGATCGTCGCGAAGTCGACGAACATGCCCTGCGCGGTCTCGGGACGCAGCCACACCGTGCTCGCCGCGTCCTCGACCGGGCCCGCGAACGTGCGGAACATGAGGTTGAAGTTGCGCGGTTCACCCACCGCCCCGCCGCAGGTGGGACACCGCACCTCGACGAGCGTGTCGACCCCGAGCGCCTCCATCAGGTGGTCGGCACGCTCACGACGGTGACACTCGACACACTCCACGAGCGGATCGGTGAAGTTCTCGAGGTGGCCGGAGGCCTCCCAGACCTTCGGGTGCATCAGGATCGACGCATCCAGCCCGACCACGTCATCCCGCAACTGCACCATCGAACGCCACCACTGACGCTTTACGTTCTCCTTCAGTTCGACACCCAGCGGGCCGTAGTCCCAGGTGGACCGAAACCCCCCGTAGATCTCCGACGACGGGAAGATGATCCCGCGCTTCTTGCACAGTTCGACGATGGTCGGAAGGTCTGCCTCGACCGTCGGGGCGGGTGTCTGCTCAGGGTTCGGTGCGCTCACGAGGTGCTCTCTGGTGTCGACGAGGGATCCCGCGACTGGGTGCCGGGGACAGGGTCCTGGGCGAGGGTAACCGTGTCGACCCGGGGCCCGTTCGCGGGCCACGGGTCACGGACCTGCTGGATACGCTCGCTGGTCCCCGATGGCCGAGTGAGCGATGACGTCGATCGTCCTGCCCGACGGTGCCGGCAGCCTCGCCGACGTCACGTCGTCGGCCACGGCGCTGCGCCGGTTCATCCACGGCCTGCCCGGCGTCGACCAGGTCGGGGTCGAACAGCGTGCCGCCTCCCTGTCGACCCGCTCGATCAAGCGTGAGTCCAAGCAGTGGGCGCTGGACCTCGCGATCCGAATGACGGACCTGACGACGCTCGAGGGAGCCGACACCCCCGGTCGTGTGCGATCACTGTGTGCCCGGGCGATGCGTCCCGACCCGTCAGACCCCGGCGTGCCGCCGGTCGCGGCCGTGTGCGTGTACCCAGATCGCGTCGCCGACGCGGTGGACGCGCTGCGTGGCTCCGGCGTGAAGGTGGCATCGGTCGCGACCGCGTTCCCGTCCGGGCGTGCGCCGCTGGACGTGAAGTTGCGCGACACCCGGGCGGCCCTCGACGCCGGCGCGGACGAGATCGACATGGTGATCGATCGTGCGGCGTTCCTGTCCGGCGACCTGTCGAAGGTGTTCGACGAGATCGTCGCGATCCGCGACGCGTGCACGTCAGGGCCCACCCGCTCGTCGACGGGCGCACCGGTCCACCTCAAGGTCATCCTCGAGACCGGCGAACTGGCGACGTACGACAACGTGCGCCGCGCGTCGTGGCTCGCGCTCGCGGCGGGAGCCGACGTGATCAAGACGTCCACCGGCAAGGTGGCGCCCGCGTCGACCCTGCCGGTCACGCTCGTCATGCTGGAGGCCGTCCGTGACTTCGCCCGCACCACCGGGCAGGTGCGCGGCGTCAAGTCGGCCGGCGGCATCCGCACGGCGAAGGACGCGATCCGTTACCTCGTCCTCGTCCACGAGACCGCCGGTGCCAACTGGCTGACCCCTGACCTGTTCCGGTTCGGGGCCTCGAGTCTGCTGACGGACCTGCTCATGCAGCGCGCGAAGCAGCAGCACGGGGTCTACTGGACCGCTGACCGCATCTCGATGGACTGACGCCGACGAGGCCACCTGATGGACGACACGAGCACGACGGGTCACGCGGTCGCAGACCTCGTCAGCCCGACGTGGACCTACGCACCCGCCCCGGAGGCGCGTGACGTCGTGCGCCTGCGCGCGTCGTACGGACTCTTCGTCGACGGCGAGTTCGTCGATCCCGTCGAGGGCGGCAGCATCGCCACGATCTCTCCGTCGACCGAGGAGCACCTCGCCGACGTGGCGGTGGCGACCTCGCGGGACATCGACCGTGCCGTCGCCGCAGCGCGACGCGCACAACCCGGATGGGCCGCGCTGCCCGGGCGCGAGCGCGGCAAGTACCTGTACCGACTCGCACGCCTGCTGCAGGAACGCGCCCGCGAGTTCGCGGTGCTCGAGACGCTCGACAACGGCAAGCCGATCCGTGAGACCCGCGACGTCGACATCCCCACGGCCGCCGCGCACCTGTTCCACCATGCGGGGTGGGCCGACAAGCTCGACTGGGCGGGCCTCGGTCCCGCACCGCGACCCGTCGGTGTCGCCGGACAGATCATCCCGTGGAACTTCCCACTGCTGATGCTGTCGTGGAAGATCGGCCCCGCACTGGCCTGCGGGAACACGGTCGTGCTCAAGCCGGCCCCGACGACACCGCTGACCGCGCTCCTGTTCGCCGAACTGTGCCGAGATGCCGACCTGCCCCCGGGTGTGGTCAACATCGTCCCCGGAGGAGACGAGGCGGGCGCAGCCATCGTGGCCCACCCGGACATCGACAAGATCGCCTTCACCGGGTCGACCGCGGTGGGCAAGCACATCCAGCGCGAACTCGCGGGCCGTGACACGCGACTCACGCTGGAACTCGGCGGCAAGGCCGCCAACATCGTCTTCGACGACGCCCCGATCGACCAGGCCATCGAGGGCATCGTCAACGGGATCTTCTTCAACCAGGGACAGGTCTGTTGTGCCGGGTCCCGACTGCTGGTGCAGGAGAACGTGCACGACGAGGTCGTGGAACGCCTGACACGGCGCCTGTCGACCCTTCGGCTCGGTGATCCCCTCGACAAGAACACCGACATCGGCGCGATCAACTCCGCGGAGCAGCTCGAACGGATCCAGACGCTGACCGATGCCGGTGAGCGCGAGGGAGCCGAACGCTGGGAACTCGAGTGCGACGTCCCGCATCGCGGGTTCTGGTTCCGTCCGACGGTGTTCACCAACGTGTCGTCGGCGTCGATCGTGGCGCGTGAGGAGATCTTCGGGCCCGTGCTGAGCGTGTTGACGTTCCGCACTCCCGACGAGGCCGTCGCGAAGGCCAACAACTCGGTCTACGGGCTGTCGGCGGGCGTCTGGACGGAGAAGGGGTCACGGATCCTGCAGATCGCCGACCAGTTGCGCGCCGGCGTCGTGTGGGCCAACACGTTCAACCGCTTCGACCCGGCCAGCCCGTTCGGTGGGTACCGGGAGTCCGGCTTCGGGCGTGAGGGCGGACGCCACGGACTGGCCGCCTACCTGCACCCCGCGGAGGCACGATGACGAGGCTCGACGTCCGCCGCACCGCCAAGCTCTACATCGGCGGCGCGTTTCCCCGGTCGGAGTCCGGCCGCAGCATGCCGGTGCACGACGCCGACGGCGCCGTGCTGGCCAACGTGTCGCAGGCCTCACGCAAGGATCTGCGTGAGGCCGTGGTCGCCGCCCGAGCCGCCCAACCGCGGTGGGCATCGGCGACGGCCTACAACCGCGGACAGATCCTCTACCGCGTCGCGGAGATCATGGAGGGTCGTCGCGAGCAGTTCGCCGTCGAGGTGGCTGCCGCCGAGGGTGGCGATCTCGACGCGGCCCGGGCTGTCGTCGACGAGTCGGTGGACCGCTGGGTGTGGTTTGCCGGGTGGTCCGACAAGTTCACCCAGGTCGACGGCACCGTGAATCCGGTCGCCGGCCCGTACTTCAACCTGTCGGTTCCCGAACCGACGGGAGTCGTCGGGGTCGTCGCCCCGCAGTCGTCGTCGCTGCTGGGGCTCGTGGACACGGTCGCGCCGGTGATCGTCGCCGGCAACACGGTGGTCGCGCTGGCGAGCGAGGCGCGTCCCCTGCCGGCCGTGACCCTGTCGGAGGCGCTCGCGGTCTCGGACGTGCCCGGAGGGGTCGTGAACCTGCTGACCGGGCACCGCGACGAGCTCGCGCTCGTGCTCGCCGCACACCTCGACGTCAACGCCCTGGACCTCGTCGGGATGGCCGGTTCGGACACCACCGCGCTGCGCGTGGCTGCGGCGGAGAACGTCAAGCGGGTCGTGCCCGCACCGGACGAGGAGCCCGACTTCTCGCGTGAACCGACGGGGCCCCGCCGCATCCTGGCCTTCTGTGAGACCAAGACCGTGTGGCACCCCAAGGGCCACTGATCGGTCAGGTGAGGTCCTCGGGGCGGCGTGCGACGCCGCGACGGCCCGGGTGGCGCACCGCGATGGGACGGCGCACGGACCGCACCGCGCGATAGCCCCGTGCGGCCGGCACGGCACCGGCGCGAAGCGCCGCGGCCGGCACGCGCGACATCCTCCGGCCGACGGCGCGGACCCGGCGCAGTCGACGAACCCCGACGAACACGTCTGCTCCAGAGGTCAACTGTGCAGGCACCGGCACGTTGGGGCGTCCGGTGACCACCAGACCGGTGGACAGCACGACGATCGCCCCGGCCACGAGCATGCGGCCGGTCAGCTGCTCACCCAGCACGGCCCAGCCGAGCAGCACCGCGACCATCGGGTTGACGTACGCGTGCGTCCCGACGATGGTCGGCGCCGCGTGCAGCAGCAACCAGCGGTACGCGGTGAACGCGACGATCGATCCCGCGGTCACGAGGTACACGAACGCGAGCACGACCCCCGGAGTGATCCCGGCGACGTCCACCATCGAGAACTCGCCGCGCAGCCCCGCCAGCAGCAGGAACCCCGGCACCGATCCGAGCATCTCCATCGATGCCGCGATGAGCGGCCGCGACGGCGCCGACACGATGCGGCTGCGCATGGAGCCGGCCGCCCAGGCGACGGCGCCGGCGAGTGCGATCAGCAGACCCGTGACCTGCCCACCCGCCGGGTCGACGAGCACCGCGATGCCGAGCAGCCCGAGCGACAGTCCCAGGGTCGCGCGCGTGGACAGGCGGTCGCCGAACAGGGCGCGGCCGAACAGTGCCATCCACACGGGCACGGTCGCGGCGACCAGCGCCGTCGTGCCCGTCGCCAGCCACGTCATGGCCAGTGCCACGAGTCCCGTGCCGCCGACCAGCAGCAGCGTTCCCGTGAGGCTGGCCGCGGCCCACTGCCGCAGCGTCGGCGGCGTCAGGGTGCCGTCGGCACGCAGCCGCGTCCACGCGAACAACAGGCCTCCGGCCAGCGCGAAGCGCGCTGCCATGAGCACCATCGGGGGAACTGCGGCGAGAGCCATGTCGATGGCGACGTACGTCGAGCCCCACACCACGTACACGACCGCGAGCGCGGCGAGTCCGCGGACACCCAGATCCTTCATGCCACGCCTCCATCACCCGGAGCATCACCGTGCCCCCTACGGTTCCGGTGGAGACGGCGACAGGACCAACGATCGAACGCTGGCGGACACCGCTCCACCGAAGCCCGCAGGGGGCACCGGTCGAACCCGGACGCCACTCTGAACGAGAACTGTTACAGTACAGTTATCATGTCTGAGTCGTTACAGTATCGGATCCGTGGGCACGATGCCGCCACCCTGACCCGTTCGGTCGAACAGGGGGTCGTGGCCGGTCGACTCGCGCCGGGCGAGGAACTGCCCAGTGTTCGCGCGCTGGCGCGCGACCTGGGCCTGTCACCGACGACCGTCGCCTCCGCATACCGCGACCTGCGCCAGCGCGGCGTGCTCGTCACCCATGACCGTTCGCGCACGACGGTGGCGCATCGTCCACCGCTCGCGATCCGACTCCTGCCCGAGATCCCGCCCGGCGTGGTCGATGCCGCGACCGGCAACCCGGACCCGGCGTTGCTGCCGGACCTGCGCCCCGCACTGGCCGGCCTCTCGGGCGACCATCGCCTCTACGGCGAGGACCCCACCATCGAGGCGCTGCTGGAGCTCGCCCGCGACGACCTGGGCCGTGACCTCGTCCCGACGGATCACCTCGCGGTCGTCGGCGGCGCGCTGGACGGCATCGAGCGCGTGCTGGAGGTCCACTGCCGGCTCGGGGACCGCATCGGCGTCGAAGATCCCTGTTACATCGGCACGCTCGACCTCATCCGCACGCTGGGCCTCGTGCCCGTCCCGATTCGACTCGACGACGAGGGACCCGACCCCGAGGCGCTCGCCACCGCCGTGGACCACGGACTCGACGCGATCCTGCTCGTCCCCCGGGCCCAGAACCCGTTCGGTGCGGCGCTGTCGGTGACGCGGGCTGCCGACATCCGCCGCGTGCTCGACGCCGACCCCGACCTTCTCGTCATCGAGGACGACCCCGCCGCGTGGATCAGTGGCGCGCCCCACCACGTCGTGATCACCGACCGCCCGCGTTGGGCCGTGGTCCGATCGCTCGCCAAGTCACTGGGGCCGGACCTGCGCACGGCGATCCTCGCCGCCGACGAGGACACGATCACCCGGGTCCGAGGCCGACAGCGGCTCGGTACCGGATGGGTGAGTCACCTGCTGCAGAGACTCGCTGCCGCCGTGTGGACCGGATCACTGCAGGACGGGACCCTCGAGCGGGCCGCCCACACGTACGCCGAGCGACGACGAGCCGTGCTCGACACGCTTGCCGAACACGACCTGATCGCCCACGGGGCCAGTGGCCTCAACGTGTGGGTCCCCGTCGCCGAGGAGGTCCCGGTCGTGCAGTCCATGGCGTCCCGGGGCTGGGCGATCCAGGCCGGCGAACCCTTCCGCATCGGGGCCGACCCCGGCGTGCGCATCACTGTCGCGGCCCTGCCGCCCGAGGAGGGTGTGGGGCTCGCCACCGACCTGGCCGAGGTCCTCGGCCTGCGACTGGGCACCCGACGCGGCTGACGCCTGGACCCGAACGGGCCGCACGATGCCGACCGCGCAGACCACGACCGACCGCGACCGACCACGAACGCAGCGTTCGTCAGCGCGTGGAGTCACGAGCGTCACCGAATCGACGCTCCCGCGACTGGTACAGGGCGACACACCGTGCGAGTTCGTGGCGGTCGAAGTCCGGCCAGAGCGTGTCGACGAAGGCCAGCTCGGCATACGCCGCCTGCCACAGCAGGTAGTTGGACAGTCGCTGCTCACCGGACGTGCGGATGAGCAGGTCCACCGGGGGCATCTCGGGGTCGTACAACCGTGCCGCGATCGCGGCTTCGTCGACGTCACCGAGGGCTCCGGACCGCGCATCGTCCACGAGGCGCTGCGCAGCATCGACCAGTTCCGCCTGCGACCCGTAGTTGAACGCGATCCGCAGGGTCATGCGGTCGTGACGTGCCGTGAGCCGTTCCGTGTCCTCGATCAGACGCACGAGCCGGCTGGGCACGCGACGGTCGCGTCGTCCGATGAAGCGAACCCGCACGCGACGGTCGTCGAGTTCGCCCGCACGCCGTACGAGCAGGGACTCGTTGAACCCGAGCAGGAACCGGACCTCCTCGGCGGGACGCCGCCAGTTCTCCGTGGAGAAGGCGTACACGGTCAGGTGCCGCACCCCCAGTTCCAGCCCGCCCTCGACCGTGTCGAACAGCGCCTGCTCCCCCGCCTCGTGCCCGGCGTTGCGCTTCAGGCCGCGTTGGTTGGCCCAACGCCCGTTGCCGTCCATGATGATCGCCACGTGGGCGGGCACCCGATCCAGGTCCACCGGGGTCGATTCCTCGTGCGGCACGGAGCCCTCCGGCAGGTAGTCGTCGTTCATGGTCGCGGGACGGCATCGTAGGAACGCAACCGCCGATCGAGGTGATGCTCCACGAACGCGCGCACGTAGGACGACGCCACCTGCCGCGCGTCCTCCCGCGCGATCGTCGGCAGCGCGGTCCACTGCGACGGGGCACCGAGCAGCGCGACGAGTTCGACGACCCGCCGTTCGACGGCGCGTGTCCCGGGCGGCGAACAGTCCGCACACAGCACGCCACCACCCCGCACCGACAGGAACACGTGGTCGCCGGGACGCCGGCAGCTGGCACAGGCCTCGGTGAAGGTCGCGAACCCGATGACGGCCGCCGCCCGCAGGAGGAAGGCGTCGACGAAGATCGACGGATCCTGGGGATCGGCGTCGAGCGCCTGCAGCCCTGCGCGCAGCAGCAGGAAGAGTCGGTTGTCGCGCGCGCCCTCCTGTGCGACCTGGTCGACGAGTTCCACCATGACCGATCCTGCGGCAGACCGGACCCAGTCCTCGCGCACGCCGGTGTGGGACTCGATCAGCTCCGCCTGGTTCACGATGTCGAGGTTGCGGCCCTCGTACAGCTGCAGGTCGACGTGGCTGAACGGTTCCAGCCGAGCGCCGAACCGGCTGCCGGGGCGACGCACACCCTTCGCCACGGCGCGCACCTTGCCGCGTCCCTGGGTCAGCAGGTTGACGATGCGGTCCGTCTCCCCCAGGCGGTGGGTCCGCAGGACGATTCCCTGGTCGCGGTAGGTGCCCATCAGACGAGCGGCCACGGGTACGGCCGCGGACCCGTGGGCTCGGGGAACACCTCGAGTGCGGCGACCTCTCGGGCCCTGGTGACGAGCCGGTCGACCTCCTCACCGGTGAGCAGCTCGGCGAGGTGCCCGGCGAGCGGACCGGCCACGGCCTCGGCGAGTGCCCCGACATCGGCTCGCAGCGACTCGGCGACGGGCTGCCCGGCGTACTCCCACGCGACCGTGCGCAGCTTGTGCTCCACGTGGAGACTCACGCCGTGGTCGACGAGTCGCACTCGCCCCGGTGCCGGACCGTCGACGCGTTCCAGCAGGACGTGGCCCGCCTTGCGGTCCGCGTTGTCGATCACGAGGTCGAACACGACCACACGACGCAACTGGTCGCGAAGCGAGGGATCGTCGGACTCGACCAGCGTGAACCAGTGATCGCCGGGATCGTGTGGCACGAACCGTTGCAGGCTTCCGGGCCCGTAGGGGCCGTCCCGCAGGACGGTCGTGGGCACGAGGTCCCACCCGAGTGCCTCCGACACCTCGAATGCGGCGACCTCCCGACGGTGCAGGGTGCCGTCGGGAAAGTCCCACAGGGGCCGTTCGCCACGCGCCGGCTTGTGCACGGCCAGGTCGGACACGTCGAGATCATCGACGGTGACCGCCCGGCCCAACGCCTCGGAGAGGTCGTCGAGGGTACGGGGATCCCGGTCCCTCAGGCGTACGAGCAGCGTGGCGTTGGATGCCTGGGTGAACTGGCCGACGACCTCGATCGGTGCGCCGACCAGGCGTCGCGCGACGGGACCCACGGTGGCGGTCACGTCAGCGTGTCAGACGTCCGTGCCCGTTCGTCGACGGACAGACGTGAGACCCGTCCGCCTCGATCGGCCGGGAACACAGGGGGCACGGGGGACGCCCCTGCTCCACCTGCTCGGTGGCGTGGGCCGCGAGCCGTCGCGCCTGGTCGCGATCGAAGAACGCACGCACCTCCTCGCGCGGCTCGTCGGGTTCGCCGACCTCGATGAGTTCCAGCATGAACCGCTGTCCCTCCGCATCGAGCCCGGCGGAGATCTCTCCGACTCGCCAGTCCGGTTCGACCGGCTCCCGCAATGCCATCGCGTCACGATCCCAGTCGGTGGCGGGGGCGTCGTCCACGCGGGCCAGCAGCTGTTCCAACAGCTCGGCGATGCCGGCGACCTGCCCCTTCTCGGCCAGCAGGGTCACGCGAACGTGCTCGTCCTCCAGCTGGACGAGGAACGTGCGTTCACCGGGACGACCTGTCCAACCGACGGTGACGTGATGGGCCGCGGGCAGTTCGATCACGGGCAGACTCCAGGGTGGTCACGGTGCGGTCCCGGCGACCGAACCGGTGTCGTTGAAGTGCAGCAGTCGAGCAGGGTTGTGCGCGTCGAGCGCGAGAACGGTCACCGAGGCGGGCGCGACCACCAGTCGCTGGAAGGTGTCCAGTGGCATGCCCAGATGGAAGGCGACCACGGCCTTGATGACGTCCGCGTGGCTGACGACCACGATGGTCTCGTCCGGGTGCTCCGCGACGAGCTCCTCGATCGCGTCGACGGCCCGGGTCTGCGCGGCGCGCAGCGATTCTCCCGACGGAAAGGTGAACCGCGACGGTGTCTGCTGGACATGCACCCAGTCGTTGCGCCGTCGCAGGTGCCCGAGCGGACGGTTCGTCCACTCCCCGAAGTCGACCTCCGTGATGCCAGGGCGTTGGCGAACGCGGCACCGGTGCGGGCGGGCGATGATCTTCGCGGTCTCCACCGTGCGTTCCAGCGGCGACGCGTACACGGCCGCCACCGGCAGGTCCACGAGCCGACGCGCGGTCGACTCGGCCTGTCGGCGCCCGGCGTCGTCGAGGTGGATGCCGGGCGTGAGTCCTCCGAGCCGCCGGCCGGTCGCCAGGGTCGTCGCGTGTCTCACCAGCACGACCGTTGTCACGTGGAGCCCTCACCGTCGTCGGCGCGTCACGGTACCCGCGGGACGTCAGCCGATCTCGTCGGGCATCTCTGCCTTCCGGCGTGCGACGTACTCGCGCAGCTGCTCGTCGACACGATCATCGATGTCCGGGGGTTCGTACGCCGCGAGAAGCTCCTTCCATCGTGCATTGGCACGAGCAGCGGCGTCGAGGCTGCCGTCCTCCTCCCACTGCTCGAAGCTCGAGTTGTCGGCGGTCGCCGACCGGTGGAAGGCCGTCTCGAAGTTGGCCAGCGTGTGGGCACTGCCCAGGTGGTGGGCACCGGGTCCGACCTCGCGGATCGCGTCGAGCGCCTGCCCGTTGTCGGACAGGTCCAGTCCGCGCGCGATCACCTCCATCATCCCGAGCTGGTCGGCGTCGAGGATGAACTTCTCGTAGCTGATCGCCAGCCCGCCCTCCAGCCACCCGGCGGCGTGCAGCACGAAGTTCACCCCGGCGAGCAGGGTGGGGATCAGGGTCTGGGCGCTCTCCGAGGCTGCCTGGGCGTCGGGGACCTTGGACGCCGTGAGCGATCCCCCGGAGCGGAACGGCACCCCGAGGCGTCGTGCGAGCGCCGCCATCGTGTACAGCACGATCGCGGGCTCCGGGGTCCCGAACGTCGGCGCGCCGGTCTGCATCGACATCGACGACGCGAACGACCCGAGCACCACCGGTGCGCCGGGCCGCACGAGCTGCACGAACGTCATCCCGGCGAGCGCCTCAGCCAGACTCTGGGCCACGACACCTGCGGCGGTGACCGGCGCCATCGCCCCGGCGAGGATGAACGGCGTGATGATGCACGCCTGGTTGTGGGTCGCGTACACCTCGGCGGCGTCGAGCATGGTCTGGTCCCACACCAGGGGTGACGACGCATTGATCAGGCTCGTGACGACCGTGCGATCGTCGAGGTCACCCCCGAACGCGATCCGGGCCATCTCCACCGTGTCCAGTGCCCGCTCCCCCGCAGTGACCGACCCCATGAACGGCTTGTCCGACCACCGAAGGTGCGCGTAGACCATGTCGAGATGCCGCTTGTTCACCGGGATGTCGACCGGTTCGCACACGGTTCCCCCCGAGTGGTGGAGCGACGGCGTCAGGTACGCGAGCCGCACGAAGTTCTCGAAGTCCGCAAGCGTCGCGTAACGACGTCCACCGTCGAGGTCGGTGACGAACGGCGACCCGTAGTTGGGGGCGAACACGGTCGCGTCCCCACCGATCGTCACGCTGCGCGCCGGGTTGCGTGCGTGCTGCGTGTAGACCGACGGTGCGTGCTCCTGCACGATCGACCGGCACAGTCCCCGCGGGAAGCGCACGCGCTCACCGTCGACCTCGGCACCCGCGTCGGCGAGCAGGCGTAGCGACCGCGGGTGGCCCCGGAACTCGACGCCGACCTCCTCGAGGATGACCTCGGCGTTGTCCTCGAGCTGGACAAGGCCCTCCTCGCTGACGAGTTCGTACGGGGGGATGCGGCGGGTGATGAACGGCGGGGCCTCGACGGCCGAGGCGGCGCGCGCCGCGCGGCGCCCCTCGCGTCCACCGGTGCGCCGCCCCTGCGGGCGATCCTGGCTCATGACGCCTCCCTCGGTCGTCTGCGTCGGGTTCTCGTCGTCGAGGTGTCGGTGGCGGTCGGCAACGTGACCACCCGTGCGAGGTGCACGCTCGGCGCCGTTCGGTGTGGCAGCGCAAGCGCGTCGACGAACAGTGTCTGGAACCGGGGTTCGAGGGCGGTCTCCACCTTGGTGACCTCCCGGACCACCGCCTCCATCTCCTCGCGCTGCGCACGAGACACCAATGCGCGCACGGCCCCGGCCCCGGCGGCGTTGCCCACCGATCGGACCTGCTCGAGCGGACAGTCGGGGATCAGTCCGAGCACCATCGCGTGCCGGGCATCGATGTGGGCACCGAACGCGCCGGCGAGCCGGATCTCGTCCACCGTGTCGATCCCGGACCGTTCGAGCAGCAGGTCGATCCCGGCACGCAGCGCCGCCTTCGCGAGCTGGACGGCACGCACATCGGTCTGGGAGATCGACACGCCATCGGTCAGTCGATACCGGAACGTGCGTTCGTCGGACTCGACACGGTCGGTGCGCGTGGCCAGCTCACCCCGTATGACCCCGGCGGCATCGATCACCCCGGCGAGGTACAGCTCGGCGACCAGTTCGATGATCCCCGAACCGCACACACCGGTCATGCCGACACGCGCGACGATGTCGTCGAACCCGGGTTGGTCGGACCACGGCTCGATCCCGATCACGTGCATGCGCGGTTCGAGGGTGTCGGGGTCGATGCGCACCCGATCGATCGCGCCGATCGTCGCACGCTGACCACACGACAGCTGCGCACCCTCGAACGCCGGGCCGGTCGGGCTGGACGCCGCGTACAGCCCGACACGGTTGCCCAGCACGATCTCTGCGTTCGTGCCGACGTCCACGAGCAGTTGCACGGCGTCGCCGCGGTGCGGCCCCTCCGACAGGATCGCCGCGGCGGTGTCGGCACCGACGTGTCCGGCGATGCACGGTCCGACGTACACGTGGGCCGCCGGGCACGTGATCCCCAGGTCGGTGGCGCGCAGAACCACCGCGTCGCGTGTCGCGAGCGTGAACGGCGACTGGCCGAGCGGCGACGGGTCGATGCCGAGTGCCAGGTGGTGCATGATCGGGTTGCCGACGAGGGTGAGGTCGAGCACCCGGGAGCGGTCGACACCGGCCTCGTCGATCAGTTCGGTCACGAGCGTGTCGAGCTCGAACTGCACCGCGGCGGTGAGTGCCGTCGCGCCACCCACGTTGAGCATCGCATACGACACGCGGCTCATGAGGTCCTCGCCGTAGCGGATCTGCGGGTTCATCCGACCGGCACTGGCCAGCACCTCACCGGTCGACAGGTCGACGAGGTGCCCGGCGATCGTGGTGGAACCCACGTCGATCGCCACCCCGACGATGCGGTCGATGAACCCGGGCCATGCCGCGACGAGGGCGCCATCGCGCACGGCGACGGTCAGCGCCCCGTCGGCTCCGTCGAGCGCGGCGTGCAGGGTGGGCAGGACCGCGAAGGTGGGATGGACGTCCGTCACGTCCCATGCCCGCTCGAGTTCGTCACGGATCCGGTCCATGGCGCTGCGTCCCTGCACGTCCTCGGGTTCCGCGGCGACCTCGACGTAGCGCAGGCGGATGAGCGGATCCACCACGAGATCGTCGAGCGCGACGCCCTTGCGCACGACCTGCCGGTGGACCTGGCTGGCGGCCGGCACGTCGATCACCACGTCACCGTGCACGAGCGCGGCACACCCGAGTCGTCGACCGGGCTCGAGCGGGCGCTGCCCCCGATGGTCGATCTCCGTGGAGGCGGGCGGCGTCACGTGGTCGTCGTCGACCTCGATCCCCCACTTGGCGTGCACGCCGGTCGACACGACGACCTGGCAGCGCCCACAGATGCCCCGACCGCCGCACACCGAGTCGAGGTCGACGCCCAGATCCCGGGCCGCGTCCAGCACGCTCGTGCCGTGGGTGACCGTCCCGTGGCGACCGGACGGGGTGAACACGATGCGGTGGTCGTGCTCTCCGCGGCTCGAGGGCACGTCCACGCCTCAGCCGCCGGGTCGGGCGCGCCTGCCCGTGCGGGGTCGACCCGACCCCCGTT
>JBBDIX010000034.1:0-5026 GCA_040880235.1 Nitriliruptoraceae bacterium | reverse complement strand
TGGGCGTGGACGCAGCAGCAGGCCTACCGCGACCTCGTCGTGAATCCCGAGTGGCGTGACGAGGTCCGCGACGCCCTGCCGGAAGCGCTGATCGGCGCCTTCGATCGCAACTTCGCCGCGGGAGCGACGTTGCGTGAGCTGACGAGCCCTCGCGACACGTTGCCCGACTGGCGCATCGTCGAGCCGCCACCCGCAGAAGAGCTGCTCGGCCACTACGAGGCGGCCGAGGCGGAGTTCGGGGTCGGCTGGGAGTACCTCGCAGCAATCCACCTCGTCGAGACGAGGATGGGGCGCATCCGGGGGGTGAGCACCGCCGGAGCGCGTGGTCCCATGCAGTTCATGCCGGCGACCTGGGACGCGTACGGCACGGGCGACATCGACGACCCCGGTGACGCCATCCGGGCCGCCGCGCGCTACCTGACGGCCAGCGGGGCACCCGAGGACATGCGCAGTGCGCTGTTCGCCTACAACCGCAGTGACCACTACGTCGACGCGATCACGGCCCACGCCGAGGTGATGGCCGACGACGAGCGGGCGTACCTCGCGTATCACCACTGGCAGGTCCACTACCGGCTCGACACCGGCGACGTCGTGCTGCCCGTCGGCTGGGAGCGCGAGTAACGACGCGGGCGGCCTTGAGCGCCCTGCGTGATGCGACGCGCTGGCTAGTGGCGACGCAGCCTGTCGACCACGTGGCCGGGAGCCTTCAACGCCTGCTCACCTGCGTGCCTGACCTTCGCCTCGGGCATCTCGGAGTGGTGGCGCAGTGCCGAACGGTCGAGTTCGCGATTCGCAGCGGCGAGTTCGGCTGCGTCGAGCCGCGGGAACGACCGCAGGGGTGCGCCGTCCGGCGACGGGAACACGATCCAGTGCGTCTTCTTCTCAGTGGTCCAGCGCCCGACCACCCCGTCGACCGTGACCGCAAGCCGGTAGGCGAGCACGTGAGGGCGAAGCTGCCTGTCCAGTCGTCGAGCCGCACCGATCGCGACCGGCGCGAACTTCATCGCGAGACGCACGGCGGGCACGATGGCGACCATGCGCGCTCCTCGATCCCGCGGGAACTGCGGAGGACCCTCGCGATCTCGAACGTACACCGGAAGATGTGCCGCCTCCTGGTCGATCGGGCGAACACTCGACGACGCCCGCGTGCGGTTGCGCCCGATCTTCGACGACACGCTGACACGTGGGCTACTGGGCAGCCGTCGTCAGCGCCGGAACGGGCCCGGCGAGCGCGAGCGCTCGTCGACCTGGCGTTCGTGCAATCGCGACGGGTGACAGACCCGTTGACTACGGTGACCCGATCGGGAGACGACACGGGAGGGCAGCGTGGCAGATCGTGCGGCAACCCTGAGATGGTGCGGAGGCGGGATCGTCGAGATCGCGTCGTCCGACGGCAAGGACCTGCTGTTCATCGACGCATGGTTCTGGAACAACGCGGGATGGGAGCGCTTCGACGTCGCCAAGCCCGCTGAGTACGCCAGTCCCGAGGGCTTTGTCGACTACGTCACGGCCAAGGACCCCGAGAGTGTCCTGATCGCACTCACCCATGACCATGGTGACCACGTCAAGGACTACTTCGAGGCGCTCCGCGCGCTGTCGGACGCCGGCGTGAACGTCCGGACCACCGCCCAGGCCGACCTCGTGCAGTTCCACCTGATGGACCAGTACACCGACGCCGGGATCGACGTCGAGACGGTGGTCGCCAACAGTGGACGAGGCGCGAACATCGGCGGCACGACCAGACACGGTGGCATGACGACATGGACGGTTCCCGCGGTCCACTCCACGACGGCCGGATTTCCCGCGGTCGGCTACGTGGTCGAGGTCGGCGGGGTACGCCTCTACTGCTCTGGCGACACCGACCTGTTCGGCGACATGGCACTCATCGGTGAGCGCTACGACCCCGACGTCGCGGTCGTGTGCATCGGCAACGGACCGTTCACGATGGGGCCCGACGGGGCCGCACGTGCCGTGAAGATGCTGGGCGCATCCCACGCCGTGCCGATCCACTACGCACACAACCCGCTGGTGCGCCAGCCCGACGCCGGTCCGGAGTTCGAGGACCTCGTCTCCCAGCAGGACTCGTCGATCCGCACCCACGTGATAAGGCCCGGCGACTCGGTCACCTTCGAGTTCTGACGGCGACTACGTGGACGGGGTCGCCTCACCGTCCTCGAGTTGGGTGATGAGGTCGAGCAGACCGGCGGCTTCCCAGGAGCGGTTGCGTAGGCCGCCGGCGACCGGGACGAGCACACCCGCGCCGGCGAGCTGCTCGAGGGCGTTGTGGACCGCGGCCCTCGCCCGTCCGGTCGCGACGCCCGCCACGGCGGCGGTGATGACGGGATGCCCCGGCAGCACATCGATGATCGCCCAGGCAGCGGCATCCGATCGCGGGTTGGCGGCAGCGACGAGCATGGACCGCCAACGCTCCGTCAGATCGGCCACCTGCCCGAGGTAGCTCGCCGCGAGGTCGGCCGCTCGCCTGGCAGATGTGGCGAAGTGTTCCACCCAGCCATCCACGTCGCCGTTCCGGTAGGCGGTGAGCCCTTCGACATATCGGTCGCGATCGCGGGCGAAGACCACGCTGATGGGCGGGACGAAGGTCCCGGCCATCCCCCGCCGCCGCAGCACGACATGGACGAGAGCCCGGCCAGTCCGCCCGTTGCCGTCGCCGAAGGGGTGGATCGTCTCAAACTGCGCGTGGACCAGCGCGGCCTGTACCAGTGGCGGAATCGTCGCGTTCTCCATCGCATCGCACAGATCGGCGAGCAACGGCTCGACCAGATCCGGCGGGGGCGGGACGAAGTCTGCACCGCACGGGTTGTGGTCGTTGCCGCCGATCCAGTTCTGCTCCGTGCGCACCCGGCCCGCGATTCGAGCATTCGGCGCGGCCGCCAGGAGCAGGCGGTGGATCGCGACGATCTGGTCGCGCCCAAAGGGGGTGGCCACTGCTGCGTCGTCGATCGCGAGCTCCATCGCGTCGATGTTCGCGAGCACCTCGGCAGTGGTTGCGGCGACCTTCCCCCCTGTGGCGGCCTTCGCCTCGCCTCGTGCAAGATCGCGAGCATCGACGTGCAGGCCCTCGACCCTCGACGAAGCGATCGACTCCGTCCGCAGGAGCAGCCGTGCCAGTGGAGCCAGCGCCCCGCGGGCATCCGTTCCGAGTCTGACCAACGCATGCTCTGCGTCGGAGACGATCCCCACCGTGGAAGCCGAGAGCGGAGGTTCGAAACCAGCGAGCGACTCCGGGAGGAAGACGTCGTAGTCGCACGCTCGCCGGTGACGCGCTGGGGCGTACAGGGTTGGATCGTGCTGCCACGTGCGACGCTCGTACCGACCGCGCATCCTGAACCACCAGCCTCGGTTGATTCAGCTTAGCCCCGAAACTGAATCAAGGACGATGCCGGTTCGGCATCCCGAGGCAGCAGGTCTCCTGTCCACCGACGTGTCCACAGGGTCGCCTGGAACAGGCGGCCGTCACGTCTCGTAGTTCATCCGGCCAAGATCGGCGAGGAGCTGTTCGTTGCCCTCGAGGGACGTGGTCAGGATCTGTCGGCCCACCTCCAGCAGCTGGAACACCCTCGGGTCGGTGACCCGGTAGATCACCAACGACCCGTCCCGGTGCGATTCGACGATGCCGGAGCGGCGCAGGGTGGTCAGGTGCTGCGACAGTGTCGAGCCCTTCACGCCCACGGCTTCGGCGATGTCGGCCACGTTGGACTCGCTGGCGCGGAGCACCTCGAGGATGCGGATGCGCACCGGATGCCCGAGCGTCTTGAACAGGTCGGCCTTGAGTGCGTACACGGGAAGCGTCACGGGGCAACCTCTCGCATCGCAACTCTCGGGGGCTGCGGTGACGGTGGTGTGTCGAGAACGGTGGTCATGCCTGCCTCCCGGCCCGATCCGGGCGGCCAGCTGACCACGTCCGGCGGATCGTACGTAGCGCACCCGTCGCCGGCGCATTCGGGCAACTGGACGACCGCCGTCCGCCCGTTCGCCGTACCCGTTGATTCGTCTTTTCGTGAACAAGCGTAGCCATGTATGCTTGTGATGGCCACCGCTCGGGGTGGTCGTGGATCTGCTCCCGGGGTATCTCGATGCTCTCGTCGCTCGCCCGTCTCCTGCCGCGTCGTGCCGACTACGATCTGACCGCGTTTCGCAGCGATCTGCTCGCCGGCGTCACCGTCGCAGTCGTCGCGCTCCCGCTTGCGCTCGGGTTCGGGATCACCTCGGGTGCCGGGGCGGCAGCGGGGCTGTACACGGCCATGGCGGCGGGGATCCTCGCGGCGGTGTTCGGCGGGTCCAACCTGCAGGTCTCAGGGCCGACGGGCGCGATGACCGTGGTGTTGCTGCCGCTGGTGTCGCACCACGGGGTCGCGGCGCTAGCACCGGTGGGGATCCTGGCGGGCCTGTTTCTGCTGGTGTTCGCCGTGGCGCGCATCGGGAGGTTCATCCGCTACATCCCCTACCCGGTGATCACCGGGTTCACCATCGGGATCGCGGTCATCATCTTCCTGCAGCAACTGCCCGGGTTCCTCGGGGCGCCCAAGGGTGACAGCGAGCAGGTCGTCGTGACCAGCTGGCAGACCCTGCGCGCCTTCGTCGACGCGCCCAGCCCTGCCACCCCACTGCTGGGACTGCTCACCGTGGCCATCATGGTCGGCTGGGGGCGAAGCGAGCGGTTGCGGGCCTTCCCGGCCAGCATGGCGGCGCTGCTGGCCGCCACCGGCCTGTCGCTGCTTCCGGTGTTCGACACGGTCGCCCGGATCCCCGCGATCCCCAAGGGCCTACCGATGCCGGCACTGCCGAGCCTGGCCGGGCTGGAGGCCACTGACCTCGTGCGCGCCGCCCTGGTCATCGCCGTGCTCGCCGCGCTCGAGAGCCTGCTGTCCGCCGTCGTGGCCGACGGCATGACCATCGACGATCGACACGACCCCGACCGAGAACTGTTCGGGCAGGGAATCGCCAACCTCGGCAGCGCGGTCATCGGCGGCATCCCCGCCACCGCCGCACTCGCCCGCACCGC
>JBBDIX010000033.1:0-1016 GCA_040880235.1 Nitriliruptoraceae bacterium | reverse complement strand
CCCCGGCCGCCTGATCCGTAGTCGCATGCCCTTCCTGTAACTGAGCGAATTGCGGCGAACTGAGCGAAAGGGGTGGGCAGAACGTGCCACCGGTGGAGCGAGATCGCCCTGACATGCCCCCGGTAGGCCCTGCAAATGGAGCGGTAGGGATCGACGTGCTCCGATCAGCCCGTACGGAGGGGCGGCTCGGGCTCAGGTGGCGTCTCCTGCCTACCCCTTCTGAGCGAATAGAGCGTCGTTGAGGGTGTGGACGGTGGGTTCATTTGGGCATGACCTGGGTTCAGCCTCTCGCTCGACGGGCAGCTACGCGCCTCATCCGGGCGGAGTGGTGAGCAGTCGGCGGGCCCCTTGGCCGGCGGCCCGGTCAGCCGGGGCGTCCAATACCTCCCAGGTGGGCTCCGGGGCGTCGCGCAGCCGCTTGCGGTCCTTGTTGGTCGGGGTCAGCGCCGTGGGGTCGCCGACGAGTCGGTAGAGGCGGGCGAGGTCTTCGAGGTGGCGCTGCGGCCCCCGGACGTGATCGCCGGCCGCAGCACACGACTTGACCACCAGCGCACCCAGTAGATCGGGACGCGGAATCGCCGCGACGCGGTCATCGAGATCCACGAGAACCTGCTGGGTGCGGTCAAGGGCCTGCCGGGTTCCCGCGAGCTGCGGTGCACGCAGCGGCGGCACCGTGGTCAGATCGGCACGTTCGCCCATGCCCTCCGGGGCGATCACGTCGAACTCGAGACCATCACGGACGAACTTGTAGCCGTGACCCCCGGGGTCGACGTGGGCGGTGTCGAGCTCCCACCCCTGATCCTGCAACAGCCTCGCCATCGTCCGCGTCGCACCAGTCGCGCCTCGCGCATCAACCACGGCATCCGCGTCGGCGGTGGCCGGACGTGTCGGCGCACCGGCCTCGTGCTCGTGCAGCATGACCATCAGCGCACCGATCAGCGTCCACCCGTGCGGGCGCTGGTCAGCGACGTCGAGAACCGCAGCCCACAACCGACCGGTGTTGCCGAGGTGGGGCA
>JBBDIX010000032.1:0-1024 GCA_040880235.1 Nitriliruptoraceae bacterium | reverse complement strand
CCGTGGGGGTTTGCGTTGACGCCGGATGGCGCGGCCGCGGCGGCGGTGACGGCGGTGGCGGTCACCGGGCAACCCGAGGTCGTGTTCGATCCGGACCGGTTCGCCGATGTCGCCGCGGTGGTGTTCACCGATGAGGAGGCAGCCGTGCAGGCGGGGCAGGTCGACGCCGCCCGGATCGAGTTCGAGCTGTCGGAGTGGGGGCGCCAACCCGCTTCGCGTCGCCTGTTCTTCTTCACGCCGTTGGCGGTTCGGCTGGTCGCCTACGACCCGGGTCCGTCTCCGGCTGCGCGGGTCGAGGTGTGGGCGATGACCCTGGTTGGTGTCGGGGACGCTGGCGGTGCCGTGTTCACCACCTCGACCGTCGACCTCGCAGCGGACGCAGGCGGCTGGACGGTCACCGGCGTGGGCACGGTCGAGGGCCCGACCCCGCTGGTCTACGACTACGCGTCGCCGCCCGGCCGAACACGGGCGCTGCTGCGAGACTCGATGGCGACCTGGCCGCTGCCGCTGCCCGCAGTGGCCGGGCCGTGACGGTGCGCTCGGAGGACGGCGCGATCCCGTTCGTGGTGGTCGGCGTGCTGGCGATCGGAGGCGTGCTCGGGATGGCGTGGGCCGGGCAGGAGTGGGCCCAGACACTGCTGTACGAAGCCGGCGGTGAACTGACCGTGTTCGTGCTGCGCGGTGCATTCTGGGCGTTGGACCTGGTCGCTCTGCAGGCCTCGACCGCGCCGGTCAACCGGGACTGGTACACGCCCGTGCTGGAAGGGGTCGCGCTGCCGATCTACACGCTCGCGGCGCTGGTGATGGTCGCCACGCTGATCGCCGAGGTGCTCGCCGGCATGATGACCGGCAACACGCCCCGGATCGTCCAGGCGGTCTTCAGGGCGCTGATCGCAGGCATGCTGGCCTCCGCCGCAGGCAGCCTGCTGCTGGCGATCGGTGGAGCGCTGTCAAACCTGGGACAGATCGCACTGGCGGCCTCGGGCACCACCGTGGACGCACCGCTGGTGCCGCTCCAGGAGGT
>JBBDIX010000031.1:0-5142 GCA_040880235.1 Nitriliruptoraceae bacterium | reverse complement strand
GCACCTCGACGGCTCCCATGGACCTGAGGTGCTCCGTCATGAGCTGGACGTCGAACAGCAGACCGCCAGCCTCGCGCATCCGTGCCACGAGATCGACGAGTGCCACCTTCGACGCGTCCGCTGTCCGGTGGAACATCGACTCGCCCGTGAATGCCGCACCTACCTGCACCCCGTAGATCCCCCCGATGAGACGGTCCCGGTCCCAGACCTCGAGGCTGTGCGCCCAGCCGAGATGGTGCAGCTGCCGGTAGGCGTGCACCATCTCCGAGGTGATCCACGTGCCGTCCGCTCCCCGACGATCTGCACAGGCCCGCACGACCTCGTCGAACGCGACATCCATCGTGGTGTGCCACCCGCACGTGCGCAGACGTCGGCGCATGCTCCGAGACACGTGCACACCGTCGAGGGGCACGATGGCACGCGGGTCCGGGGAGAACCACGGCAGGGACATGCCCCGGTGCGGCCACGGAAAGATGCCACGCCGGTACGCGTCGACCAGCGTGCCCGGTGCCAGGTCTGCGCCGATGCCGACCACGCCGTCCTCGTCGGCCGACTCCGCAGCGGGCAGTGCCCACACGGTCGGTGGCACGGGGCGTGGCCGGCGAGCACGAGCGAGGTCCTCGACGCGACGATCCCCCGGACACTGCATCCTCACCCTCCTCGCGACGTTTGCCGCCCCGGCCCGCGCTGCATGCGTCCGGGACCGTATTGGACCGCGTACGGTCTGGTCATGCGTCCCCCGGTCGACAGGGAGTGCCATGGCACGCTTGCACCTCGTGGATGGGACGTGGGAGCTGTTCCGCGCGCACCACTCCCCTCGTCCGTCACGCACCGACCCCAGCGGGCGCGACGTCAAGGCCTCCGTCGGGGTCGTGGAGTCGCTCCTGAGGCTGCTGGGCGACCGGGCTGAGTCGGTGACCCACCTGGCCGTCGCCTTCGACAATCCCATCGAGAGCTTCCGCAACGATCTGTTCGCCGACTACAAGGATGGCTCCGGGGTCGACCCCGCGCTGACGGCCCAGTTCGACCTCGTCGAACAGGGTGTGGCGGCTCTGGGCATCACCGTGTGGTCCCTGGACGAACACGAGGCCGACGACGCCATCGCGACCGCCGCGACGACGCTCGCCGGGTCCTTCGACCAGATCCGGATCCTCACGCCCGACAAGGACCTCGGTCAGGTCGTGCAGCGAGACCACATCGTGCAGGTCGACCGCATGCGCGACCGTGAGTTCGACGAGCAGGGAGTCATCGAACGCCTCGGGGTGCCGCCGAGATCCGTGCCGGACCTGCTCGCCCTGGTGGGCGACACCGCGGATGGCATCCCCGGGTTGCCCGGATTCGGTGCCAAGGGAGCCGCCGCGGTCCTGCGTCGATGGCCACACCTCGAGGACATCCCCACCGACGTCTCGGACTGGGACGTGACCGTCCGAGGTGCCGCACGGCTGGCTGCCACGTTCGCAGACCGCCGGGACGACGCGCTGCTGTACCGGCGCCTCGCCACTCTCGTCCTTGACGTGCCCCTGGACCTCGATCCCTCCGCACTGGAATGGCAGGGTCCGACGGCAGACGTGTGGGCCACGTGGTGCGCATCCATGGGGGCCTCCCGGCTCGTCGATCGACCACGGGCCCATCACTGAGGGAACTACGCTGCGCGCCTGCGGCGACGACGTCCCCTGTCGACCCACGCGACACGAAGGACCCCGGTGACCGATCGCGACGACGGTTCCGCGCCCGGCCTGCGCCGAGCCTCGTCGGCGGTCGCCGCAGGGATCCTGCTGTCTCGCCTCAGCGGCCTCATCCGCGAGATCGTCATGGCCCGCCTGCTGGGCACCGGTGTCGGTGCCGAGGCCGTACGAGCCGCGCTTCGGGTTCCCAACGTGCTGCAGAACCTCCTGGGCGAAGGCGTCCTGTCCGCCTCGTTCGTGCCCGTCTACTCCCAGCTGCTCGCCGAGGGCCGTCGCCGGGAGGCCGGCCGGCTCGCCGGGGCCGTTGCCGGCCTGCTGCTGACCCTGGTGACCGTGATCGTCGTACTGATCGCCGTGTTCGCCGAACCCGTCACCAGGGTGCTGGCCTGGGGATTCGTCCCCGGGTCCCCGCGATTCGAACTCACGGTGCAGCTCGTGCGGATCGTGACGCCCGGCGTCGGCATGCTGGTCCTGTCGGCCTGGTGTCTGGCGATCCTCAACGCGCACCGCCAGTTCTTCCTCGCCTACGTCGCTCCGGTGCTGTGGAACGCCGCAATCGTGGCCGCGCTGATCTCCACGGCCATGGTGACGCTCGCTGAGATCTCCCTCGCGACCGCCCTGGCCTGGGGCGCCGTCGCCGGGTCGACCCTGCAGTTCGTGGTCCAGGTGCCCAGGGTCCTGCGCCTCACGGGAGGCATCCGCCCCACCCTGTGGCGGCAGGTCACCGGGCTCGACCCCGTGGTTCGCCGTTTCGGGCAGGTCCTTGCCGGCCGAGGCAGTGTCCAGCTCGCCGGGTACGTCGACCTCTTCGCCGCGTCGCTGCTCGCCTTCGGTGCCGTTGCGGCGCTGGGATACGCGCAGGTCCTCTACCTGCTTCCCGTCAGCCTGTTCGCCATGAGTGTGGCGGCCTCCGAGCTGCCGACCCTGTCGACGATGGATCACTCCGACCGCCTGCAGGTCGTGGAGCGACTGCACGCCGGACTGGCTCGCGTTGCCTTCTTCGTCTTCCCGACCACGGTGCTGTTCGTGGTGGCCGGTGACCTGGTGGTGGCACTCCTCTTCGGTGGCGGGCGGTTCACCAGCGACGCGACGGTCCAGGTGGGTCTGGTGCTGTGCGCCTATGCCGTGGGCCTGCCGGCGAGCGCGGCGTCGCGCCTGCTCCAGTCCGTGCTGTACGGGACCGGGGACGCGCGATCCCCGGCGGTGTACGCGGCCGTGCGGGTTTCCGTCGCGGCAGCCTTCGGGATCGCGCTCATGCTCCCCCTGGACCACGTCGCCGTGTCGACCGACGGCGTTCGCCTCGTCGGCGCCCTGGACTGGTCGCTGGCGACGCCAGCGGACCGCATGGGCTCGGACAACCTGTTGCGCCTGGGCGCCGTCGGGCTCGCCCTGGGCGCATCTGTGGGTGCCTGGATCGAACTGACGCTGCTCGCACGGCGCACCCGACGTGCGTTCGGCCCGTTCCGACGTTTCGGCCCACGGTCGACCACGCTGGTGGCCGCCAGTCTCGTCACCGCCGTCACCGCGATCTTCGCACGGCTGTTGGCCGTCGACCTCGGACTGTCGAGTCGAGCCGTGGGCACGATCGTCGTGCTCGTGGTGGGGCTGGTGCACCTGGCCGTGACCCGGCGGGCGGGGCTCGAGGAGGCCAGGTCCCTGCGCCTTCCCGGACGCAACGGCTGACGCTTCCCGCGGCGGTCAGGCGGCACCGAGGCAGGCGATGACGGCGTCCACGCTCGCCTTCGCGTCGTCGCCCACGACGACCACGCGCGCGATCAGGTGGTCCAGGCCCGCATCGGTGAAGCGATCCTGCAGCGACGACGCATCGCGAGGGGAACCCGCCCAACCGAGCGCATCCAGCACGTCGTCGCCGAGTGCCGCAGCCAGGGCCCGTCCATCCGCGCCAGCCGACCGGGCCTCGAGCGCTCGTGCCACACCGCGGCCGTGTCCCTGGCGTTCGAAGTGTCGGCGATACGCGTCCAGTCGGGCGTACTGCGTCACCTGGGTCGCGAGTGCAGCCCTCGCGTCATCTCGGTCATCTGCCACCGCGACCCGTACGTAGGCCGCGACCTCGCAGGTGCGGTCCAGCGTGTGCGCCGCGGCGCGCACGCGCTGCCCTGCGCGCGCGATCTCGTCGGGATCCGACCAGTTCAGCAGGACGCCCTGTCCCCTGCGGCCAGCCAGCTCGAGCATGCGCGGACCCATGGCCGCGACGTAGCGGCGTGTGGGGAGACGCGCACCGGCGATGCGCAGGCGGAACCGTTCGCACCGCATCACCTCGCCCTGAACGTCGCAGGCACCGGTCGCGTCGATCTCGGACAGGATGTCGAGGAGTTCGGCGGTCGCGGTCAGTGGGCGGCGGTAGGTGGCGCCGTGCCCGGGGCCCATGGTCGCGGGATGACCGACGCCCAGTCCGAGGAGGAACCTGCCACCACTGGTCTCCTGAAGCGTCGCTGACGCCATGGCCAGCTGGGCGGGCGAACGTGTCCAGATGGGAACGACACCAACACCCACGTCGATGGTGCGCGTGGCCGCGGCCCACCACTGGCACAGGAGCAGAGCGTCCCGCCCCGAGGCCTCGTTGGTCCACAGGGAGGAGAATCCCGCGGCCTCCGCCGCTCGTGCAATGTCCGCCTGGACCTCCATGGCCAGGTCCTCGCTCACGCCGAGTCCCCGCCTCATCCGGCCCCATCCTCGTCTGGTTCGAGTGCAGCGTCGACCTCGCCTCGATGCGCCACGGCCTCGGGGTCGATGACCTCCAGCAGCTGTTCCTGGAGCCATCCGAGGTGGTCCATGACGCGCACACGGTAGGTCGTCTCGTCATCGTGCTCGAGCGCTGCGCGATCGAGCTGGTCGATGCCGATCCGTGCGCCGATCGCGAGACGAAGGTCGTTGAGCACGCCGAGGACGAGGTGTGGTTCCTCGTCCTCGAGTTCCACCTCCACGGCCCCGCGCCGTACACGTCGAGCACGGTCCAGGATCCCCCCGAGTGCCTCGATCCCCTCACGGCGGCGCTCCATCAGGTCGTCGCGAAGCAGACGCCGCAGTTCGACATCGGCCTGCGAGTCACCGTCGACCGCCGTCGGGAAGAGGCGCTCCAGCACCGGGTCGTCTGCATCCTCGGTGTCGAGGGTCGTCGTGAGGGCGTCGACCAGTTGACGCAGCAGATTGACCTCAGCGGGTTCGAGGTGCATGCGCACCCCGCTGGAGCCCGGGGAGAAGGCCCCGTTCACTGGCTGCGCTGGATGGTCGCCTGCAGCCCGTACGAGTGCAGCTGGGCCACGTACATCTCCGCGCGCTCCCGCGGCTCGGTCGCGACCAGTGCACGTCCCTCCCGGTGCACCTGCAGCATGAGCCGCCGGGCCATCGACTCGGGAAAACCGAAGATGCGTCGCAGCACGTACACGACGTACGACATGAGGTTCACCGGATCGTCCCAGACGATGACGTCCCAGGG
>JBBDIX010000030.1:0-5175 GCA_040880235.1 Nitriliruptoraceae bacterium | reverse complement strand
GGGCTCGCGGCCGAGCAGGTCTCCGCGATGGTGCGCCTCGACGAGAATCGTGCGAAGACGCAACTGGCGCAGAAGGCCGGCGTGCCGGTGTCCGACGTGACCAACCTGACCATCTGGGGCAACCACTCGCCGACGATGGTCCCCGACTTCCCGAACGCCCGCATCCAGGGACGTCCCGTCACCGACGTGATCGAGGATCGCGACTGGCTGGAGAACGGCTTCGTCGCCACGGTGCAGCAGCGCGGCAAGCAGATCATCGACGCACGTGGAGCGTCGTCTGCGGCGTCCGCCGCCAACGCGCTCATCGACCACGTCGCGTCGTGGCGCGGTGGACGTGCGACCGCCGAGGGCGACTGGGTGTCGATGGCCGTGCGGTCCGACGGTTCCTACGGGATTCCCGAAGGCCTGATCAGCGGCTTCCCCGTGAAGACCGACGGTCGTGGCAACCACGAGGTCGTCCAGGGCATCGAACTGTCCGACTGGACGCGCAGCATGATCGAGCGCACCGTGGCCGAGCTCGAGGAGGAGCGCGCTGGGGTGAGCGACTTCCTGTAGGCGGCACGGCCCCGGTCGGGGGCGACGGGAGGCGACCCATGACGCGCGTGTTCTCCGGCATCCAGCCCTCCGGGGTGCTGCACCTGGGCAATCACCTGGGTGCGCTGGTCAACTGGGTGGCGATGCAGGACGAGTCCGACTGCGTCTACTGCGTCGTCGACCTGCACGCGATGACGTCCCCGACCGAGCACGACCCGCAGACGCTGCGTCGGCGCACGGTGGAACTCGCCACCGGGATCCTCGCGGTCGGGGTCGACCCGGACCGCAGCCTGTTGTTCGTGCAGTCACACGTGCCCGAACACACCGAGTGCTGCTGGCTGTTCAGCTGCGTGGCGACCTACGGCGAACTCGCCCGGATGCCGCAGTTCAAGGAGAAGTCCGCCGGTCGTGACGCGTCGGTGTCGGTTGGGTTGCTCACCTACCCGGTCCTGCAGGCCGCCGACATCCTGCTGTACCACGCCAACGAGGTCCCGGTCGGGGAGGACCAGCGCCACCACATCGAACTCGCCCGCGACATCGGCCAGCGGTTCAACCACCGATTCGGCCGCGATGTCTTCACCCTGCCGAAGGCCGTGCACCCGAAGGCGGCGGCGCGGGTCATGGACCTGCAGGAGCCCACGAACCGCATGTCCAAGTCGGCGACGTCCGAACGCGGCATCGTCTACGTGCTCGACGAACCCGAGGTGGTCGCGAAGAAGTTCCGCTCCGCGGTGACCGACTCGGACACCGCGATCCGACACGACCGTGACGCCAAGCCAGGTGTGTCCAACCTGCTCGAGATCCTGTCGGCAGCGACCGGACGCGAGGTGCAGGAGCTCGCCGACGAGTACGACGGGCAGGGTTACGGTGCGTTCAAGTCCGCGGTTGCCGACGCCGTCATCGAGATGCTGGCCCCGGTGCGCGCCCGCCACGACGAGCTCGCGGCCGACCCCGGGGAGGTCGAACGGATCCTCGCCGACGGGGCCGCGCGTGCACGGGCCACCGCCAGCGAGACCCTCGCCCAGGCCCGTGACGCGATGGGGCTCACCACACCGGCCTGAGTCGCCTGCCCGCAGCCGCGAAGGTGGCCGCCACGGGTGGCCGCTACAGGTAGCCGCGCAGGGTGGCGGCCTCCACGACCCGTTCCACCGCCAGCGTGAACGCGGCCTCCCGGAAGCTGAGCCCGGGGTGGGTGGCCTGGAACGCGCGGCACTGTTCGTGGGCCCGGATCAGCTTCAGCTCGAGACGGTGGTTGACGTCCTGGTGGTCCCAGCGGATCTCCTGGTTGTTCTGCACCCACTCGAAGTAGCTGACGGTCACCCCACCGGCGTTGGCGAGGATGTCGGGCACCACGATGACGCCCCGGTCACCGAGCACGTCGTCCGCAGCCGGGGTCACCGGATGGTTCGCCCCCTCGATGACGACGCGCGCACGAATCGCGTCGGCGTTCGCTTCGGTGATGACCTCGCCGAGCGCTGCGGGGACGAGCACGTCGACGTCGAGTTCGAGCAGGTCGGTGTTGCTCACCGGTTCGGTGCCGGCCAGCCCGGTGACCGAACCGGTCTTCGCGACGTGTACGACCGCCGAGGCGATGTCGATGCCGGCCGGTGCGACGACACCGCCGTGCACGTCCGAGATCGCCACGATGCGGTAGCCGCGCTCGCTCGCGATGCGGGCCATCCAGGACCCGACGTTGCCGAAGCCCTGGATCGCGATCGACACCTCGGAGGGTTCGGCATGCCCGAGTTCGCGCAGCGTCTGCTCCATGACCACGACACATCCGCGGCCGGTGGCCTCCTCACGGCCGTACGACCCGCCCAGCGCGACCGGCTTGCCGGTGACGATCTGGGTGGTGTGCCCGTGACGTCGCCCGTACTGATCGAGGATCCAGCTCATGACCTGGGCGTTGGTGTTCATGTCGGGCGCGGGAATGTCGCGAGTCGGGCCGATGACGTGCCCGATCTGGTCCGTGTAGCGCCGGGTCACCCGTTCGAGCTCGCCAAGGCTCAACCCGGATGCGTCCACCTGCACGCCGCCCTTCGCGCCGCCGAACGGGACGTCCACCAGTGCGGTCTTCCACGTCATCAGCGACGCGAGCGCACGGACCTCGTCGAGGTTGGCCTGCGGGTGGTAGCGGATCCCGCCCTTGTACGGACCGCGTGCCCCGTTGTGCTGGACGCGATAGCCGTACACGACGTCCAGTTCGCCGCTGTCCCGGCGAAACGGCACCTGGACGCGCAGTTCGCGGAAGGATCCCGACAGGACCTCGATCGCCGCATCGCTGATGCGGGCGGTCTCGGCTGCTCGGTTGAAGAAGTGGTTGACGGCCTCGAACGGTGTCATTCGCACCGGCGCCCCCTGGGTCGACGTCGTGGCACGTCGCGCGAGCGAACCACATGCGCAACACGCAGTCCATGCAGGGATCCGTGGGCCGACGTCGGTGAGCGTCGTCGGCGAGATCGGGCGGAGTCGGCGCCGCTGCTAGCATCCTGCGCGGTCCGAGCAGGAGCCGAAACCATGGCCATCAGGGTCGCGGACACCACCGCCGCACGCAGCAGCCGCCCGTTCATCGTCGAGCTCTATCGCTCGGCGCTCGGGAAGAAGTACCTCATGGCCATCAGTGGGGTGGTGTGGCTCGGGTACGTGTTCGCCCACATGGTGGGCAACCTCAAGCTCTACATGAGCCCCGAGGCGTTCAACGAGTACGCCGAGTTCCTGCGTCGCCTGCTCTATCCCATCGTCCCCGAGCACGCGACGCTCAACATCATGCGTGCGGTGCTGATCCTGGCGCTGGTGGTCCACGTCGTCACGGCGTGGCAGCTGACGATCATCAACCAGCGGGCCCGCCCGGAGCGCTACCAGTCGAAGCGCGACTACGTCGCCGCCGACTTCGCGGCCCGCACGATGCGTTGGACCGGGGTGATCGTCCTGCTGTTCATGGCGTACCACCTCGCCGACCTGACCTGGGGCTGGGTCAACCCGGATCCGACGGGCACCGTCTACGACAAGGTCATCGCGAGCTTCTCCCAGCCGGTGGTGGCGGGCTTCTACGTCGTCGCCAACATCGCGCTCGGCTTCCACCTGTACCACGGGGCCTGGAGCCTGTTCCAGTCGCTCGGGCTCAACAACCGGCGGTTCAACCACTGGCGACGGATCTTCGCGGTCGCGTTCACCGCGATCGTCGTGGTCGGCAACCTGTCGTTCCCGATCGCGGTCCAGCTGGGACTGATCGGTTGACCGGCCTGCCGCACCGCCACACACAGACTCGACCAGGGAGCATGACGTCATGACGGTCCTCGACGCGAAGATCCCGGACGCTCCACTCGAACGGATGTGGCAGGACCACAAGTTCGACATGCGGCTGGTCAGCCCGAACAACAAGCGTCGCTTCGAGGTGATCGTCGTCGGCACCGGCCTCGCCGGGGCCGCAGCCGCCGCGACCATGGGCGAACTCGGCTACCGGGTCAAGGCGTTCACGTTCCACGACTCGGCGCGCCGTGCGCACTCGATCGCCGCCCAGGGGGGCATCAACGCCGCGAAGAACTACCACGGCGACGGCGACTCGATCCACCGGCTGTTCTACGACACGGTCAAGGGTGGCGACTATCGCGCTCGCGAGGCCAACGTCTACCGACTCGCCGAGGTGTCGGCGAACATCATCGACCAGTGCGTCGCGCAGGGGGTGCCGTTCGCCCGTGAGTACGGCGGCCTGCTCGACAACCGCTCGTTCGGCGGCGTGCAGGTCAGCCGCACCTTCTACGCCCGCGGCCAGACCGGCCAGCAGCTGTTGCTCGGGGCCTACCAGGCGCTGTCGCGTCAGGTGAAGGCCGGCACGGTCGAGCTGCACACCAACACGGAGATGCTCGACGTCGTCGTCGTGGACGGCCGTGCGGTCGGCATCATCACCCGCAACCTCGTCACCGGGGAGATCGAGCGGCACTCGGCACACGCCGTGGTGCTCGGGACCGGTGGCTACTCCAACGCCTTCTACCTGTCCACCAACGCGATGGCCTGCAACACCACCGCGATCTGGCGCGCGCACCGCAAGGGGGCGATGTTCGCCAACCCGTGCTTCACCCAGATCCACCCGACCGCGATCCCGTCGTCGGACGAGTTCCAGTCCAAGCTGACCCTGATGTCGGAGTCGCTGCGCAACGACGGACGCATCTGGGTGCCGCGCAACGCCGACGAGAAGCGTGCGGCCGGCGACATTCCCGAGGAGGACCGGTTGTACTTCCTCGAGGAGAAGTACCCGGCATTTGGCAACCTGGTGCCTCGGGACGTCGCGTCCCGCAACGCCAAGGAGCAGGTCGACGCCGGTCGCGGGGTCGGCCCGATCAAGAACGGTGTCTACCTCGACTTTGCCGACGCCATCGGCCGCCTCGGTCGGGAGGCGTTCCACGCGAAGTACGGCAACCTCCTCGAGATGTACGAACGCATCACCGGTGAGGACCCGTACACGACCCCGATGCGCATCTACCCCGCGCCCCACTACACGATGGGTGGCCTGTGGGTGGACTACCACCTGCAGACCACCGTGCCGGGTCTGTTCGCGATCGGTGAGGCGAACTTCTCCGACCACGGGGCGAACCGGCTGGGCGCGTCGGCGCTGATGCAGGGACTGGCGGACGGCTACTTCGT
>JBBDIX010000029.1:0-5202 GCA_040880235.1 Nitriliruptoraceae bacterium | reverse complement strand
CAGATGCCCCGACCGCCGCACACCGAGTCGAGGTCGACGCCCAGGCCACGCGCCGCGTCGAGCACGCTCGTGTCGTGGGTGACCGTCCCGTGACGACCGGACGGGGTGAACACGACGCGGTGGTCGTGCTCGCCGCGGCCCGTGGGGGCGTCCACGACTCAGCCGCCGGGTCGGGCGCGCCTGCCCGTGCGGGGTCGACCCGACCCCCGTTCGGCGTCGTCGGGCGACCGGTTCGCGCGAATCCAGGCCGCACAGTTGGCGTCGTGTCCCGTCAGCACGTCTGCCGCCATGACGGCGGCCCGCGCCTCGGTGTGCAGGGGGCTCATGATCGCCGAGGTGAGTCCGTGGGAGATCGCCATCGACAGGAACGTCCCGGTGACGACGTGACGGTTCGGCAACCCGAAGCTCACGTTGGAGGCGCCACACGTCGAGTTGACCCGCAGCTCGTCGCGCAGGCGACGCACGAGGTGGAAGACCTGCCGTCCGGCGGTCGACATCGCCCCGATGGGCATGACCAGCGGGTCGACGACGACGTCCTCTCGAGGAATGCCGTGATCGGCGGCCCGGTTGACGATCTTCTGGGCCACCTCGAACCGCACGTCGGGGTCCTCGGAGATGCCGGTCTCGTCGTTGGAGATGGCGACCACCGCGGCGCCGTGACGGGCGACGAACGGCAGCACGCGTTCGAGGACCTCCTCCTCGCCGGTCACCGAGTTGATCAGCGGCTTGCCCTGGTACACGGAGATCGCCGCCTCCAGTGCATCGACGATCGACGAGTCGATGGACAGCGGGACGTCGGTCACCGCCTGCACGAGTTCGACGGCGCGCGTCAGCAGTGCGGGTTCGTCCGCGAGGGGGATGCCCGCGTTCACGTCGAGCATCTGGGCGCCGGCGGCCACCTGGGCGAGCGCATCGGCCTCCACGCGGCTGAAGTCCCCCGCGAGCATCTCCTGGGCCAGCATGCTGCGACCCGTCGGGTTGATGCGTTCACCGATCATCACGAAGGGACGGTCGAAGCCGATCACGACCTCACGGGTGGCAGAACTGATGACGGTCTCGGTCATGCGGTGACTCCGGTGTCGGTCCGGGCAGCGGCAGAGGGATCGTCGGTCCCGCGAGGCTCGTCGTCACGCACCCCGCCCGCGCGCACCAGCGCGGCGAGCGCCTCACGGTCGTACGCGGCATCGAGACGCGCCACCTCGTCGGCGACGAGCGCGGCCAGATCGTCCACGGGTCCGGTGAGGTCTCGTGTGACGCGCCGCCACTGGGCGACGTAGTCGTGGCGATCGGTCAGCCCGGCCACACGCGCGGCTCGATCGATCGCCACCTGGAACCGCGACGGCAGCATCGCCTTCTGGGTGACGCCCGCCCACGTCGCGGAGACCTGCGCAGGCACGTCGCGCCACAGGATCGTGACGACCTGGTCCACGGGCGTGCCACGGCGGCCGGCGGAACGACGGGCCCCGGTCACGTCACGACCGCGAGCGGGAGCCGACGACCCACGGCACGGGACACGGCATGGTCGAACGCGCCCGTGCCCGTGTCCACGATCTCGAGCGTCAGGCCGAGCCGGTCGGCGGCACGTTCGGCAGCGACCTGCAGGCACCGGTCGTCGGACTGGCGGAGGAACACCACACGGCGATAGTTCGCGAAGTAGACGTCGCGGAGTTCGGGGTGCCGGTCGAGGCCGAGGGTTCGTACGACGAGACGCTCGAAGTTGCGCGCGAGGTAGTCGGTGAGGAAGAACGTGCCCGGCTCGGCGCCGTGCAGCGCCGCGAAGCGCTCGGCACCCGCGAACAGTTCATAGCAGTGGGCGCCCGGCAGGCGTTCCACGCCCTCCTCGGTGCACACGACGTCGAGCAGGCCCCCGGTCCCGCAGTCTGCGTATCCGACGACGATGCGGTCGTGGGCACCGGCGTCACGCGCGGCATGGACACGTGCGCGGACACGCTCCGGGATCTGCGTCGGGGTGTCGTGGAGTCGAGCCGGCAGCGCCTGGACGTCGATGCGAACCGGCCCGTCGAGTCGCGCGACGGCGGCGAGTTCGGTGGCGATGGCCCCGCACGCGATCACCAGTACGCGGGTCTCGACGCGCGCGTCCATCACACGCCCACGGCCTCACGGCGGCGTCCGACGAGCGTCGTGGCGATCTCTGCGGCGACGGCGGCGTCCCGGCAGTACGCATCGGCCCCGATCGCGACCCCGAACTCCTCGTTGAGCGGTGCGCCCCCCACGAGCACGATGTAGTCGTCGCGCAGGCCCCGGTCCGCCATCGTGTCGATGACGACCTTCATGTACGGCATCGTCGTCGTGAGCAGCGCGGACATGCCAAGGATGTCGGGGCGGTGCTCGGCCAACGCCGCGAGGTACTGGTCCACGTCGGTGTTGATGCCGATGTCGACCACCTCGAAGCCTGCTCCCTCGAGCATCATCGACACGAGGTTCTTGCCGATGTCGTGGATGTCGCCCTTGACGGTCCCGATGACGACCTTGCCGATCGGTTCCGCCCCGGTCTCGGCGAGCAGCGGACGAAGGATCTCCATGCCCGACTTCATCGCGTTCGCGGCGAGCAGGACCTCCGGGACGAACAGCACCCCGTCTCGGAAGTCGATCCCCACGATGCGCATGCCCTCGACCAGTGCCTCGTCGAGCACTCTCTGCGCCGGCCAGCCACGATCGATGAGGATGTGGGTGGCCTCGGCGATCTCGTCGGCGAGGCCGTCGTACAGATCCTCGTGCATCTGTCCCACGAGGTCCTCGTCGGACAACGTCTGCAGATCGAGGTCATCGGGCTGGTCGGTCATCTCCACCCTCCACGCCACCCGTCACGCACGCCACCGGTAACGACAGGTCCACCCTACGAAGCCTGCTTCATGCCGTCCAATACTCAAACCGCATCCACTGATACCGTTTTCGCATCATGCGCCACCGACCACGGGGGTTCCGTGACCGCGATCACCGATCTGGACCTGCTCAGCGCGTTCGTGGCCGTCGCCGAGGAACGCCACTTTCGCCGTGCCGCCGAGCGGCTCCACCTCGCGCAGCCCGTCGTCAGCCGCCGCATCCAACGCCTCGAGCGCGACACCGGGGTCCAGCTGCTCGAACGATCGACACGACAGGTGTCCCTGACGGACGCGGGTACCGGGTTCCTCGACGACGCACGACGCCTGCTCCACGACGCCGACCTCGCGGTCGCCCGCGCGCAGCGGGTCGCCCAGGGCGTGCTCGGGCGGCTGTCCATCGGCTTCGTCGAGTCTGTGGCCTTCGAACTGCTCGCACCCCTGCTCGCCGAACTCGAACGGCGCGTGCCCGACGTGACCCTGGAGCTGCGGGAACTGTCGACCGAGCAGCAGCTCACCGACCTGCACGCGGACGTCGACGTCGCGATCGTGCGTGAACTGGGTGAACACGAACTGAGCGCCGAGCACCTGAGGGGCCGGCACCTGCTGACGGAACGACTGCACGTGGCGCTGCCCGAGCGTCACCGGTTGGCTGGTCGGTCGACGCTGCAACTGGCTGAACTCGCGGACCTGCCGTTCATCATCTTCCCGCGCCCCCCGGTCCCGCGCCTGCACGACCACCTGCTCGCCGTGTGTGCTCGCGCGGACTTCCATCCCGACGTCGTCGCGCACGCGGCGCAGTATCCGACGATGCTCGCGATGGTCGCCGCAGCGCGAGGCCTGGCACTGGTGCCCGCCTGTGCGCGTGCGATCCGACCTCGGGGTGTGCGGCTCGTCCCGCTCGGCGACGCCCACGCGACGACCAGTCTCTCCCTGGCCTGGCAGGAGCCCGCCCCGGCGGCACTCGACACCTTCATCGACGCCGCCTCCGCCGTGGCACACGCGCACGACACCCCGCGAGAGATCTGACGCCGCCACGTGCCGCCGGAGACCCGCGGCCGGACGCCGATTCAGTAGGCGCGGGCGAAGGCGACACGCGTGTCGTACGCGGACGGTTCGCCGCACCACACGCACGGGCCCTGTTCGGGCGCACCGTCCACGGGGACACAGCGCGGCGTCGCCGCCGTCTCATCCTTGATCGCGTCCTCGCACGCGGTGGCCCCGCAGTGCAGCGCGTACGACAACCCGGTCGACACCTGCTCGCGCAGGGCTCCGGCGTCGTCGGCGCGTGCTGAGTGCGCTTCACGGAAGTCCAGCGCACGCTGCAGCAGTGCGTCGTGGTAGTCGTCGAGCCGCGCCTGCAGGGTGTCGGCGAACACGTCGAAGGCCACCGCCTCCTTGAGGGTGCGACCCCGGTCATCGGTGGGTCCGACGCGCGGTGCGACGAGCACCTGACCGGCCTCGAGGTCCCGAGGACCCAGTTCGACCCGCAGCGGGACCCCTCGAAGCTCCCAGTCGTTGAACTTGAACCCCGGTGAGGCATCCCGCTCGTCGACCTCGACCCGGATGTCCTGTACGCGCAGCTGGTCGGCCAGTTCCCGAGCCCGGGCGGTCGGTGCCTCACGGTCCTCACCGCGCCCGATCGGGATGATGACCACCTGGATCGGCGCGAGGCGCGGCGGCAGGACGAGGCCCTGGTCATCGCCGTGCGCGAGGATCACGGCACCGATCAGTCGCGTGGACACGCCCCACGAGGTCGTGTGGACGTGCCGGACCTGGTTGTCCTCGTCCTGGAAGGTGATGTCGAACGCCTCGGCGAAGTTGGTCCCCATGTAGTGCGACGTCCCGCACTGCAGGGCCTTGCCGTCCTTCATCAGCGCTTCGATGCTGAAGGTGCGCACGGCACCCGCGAAGCGCTCGCCCGGGGTCTTCTCCCCCGGGATCATCGGGATCGCCGCGACGTTGCGGGCGAACTCGGTGTAGACGTCGAACATGCGCAGGGTCTCGGCCATGGCGTCGGCCTGGTCTGCGTGGGCCGTGTGCCCCTCCTGCCACAGGAACTCGGTGGTACGCAGGAACATGCGCGGCCGCAGTTCCCAACGCACGACGTTCGCCCACTGGTTGATGAGCACGGGCAGGTCGCGGTAGGAGTTGATCCACCGGCTGTACATCGTGCCGATGACCGTCTCCGAGGTCGGCCGCACGACGAGCGGTTCCTCGAGCTCCTTGCCTCCCCCGTGGGTCACGACCGCGAGCTCGGGCGCGAACCCCTCGACGTGCTCGGCCTCCTTCTGCAGCAGTGACATCGGGATGAACAGCGGGAAGTAGGCGTTGACGTGCCCGGTGTCCTTGAACCGCTGGT
>JBBDIX010000028.1:0-33233 GCA_040880235.1 Nitriliruptoraceae bacterium | reverse complement strand
CCCTGCGTGTCTCGGACGTGCCGTGCGCCGCTGAGGGCACGATTTCAGGTGGTGGGGCGTACAGGAATCGAACCTGTGACCTCTTGCGTGTCGAGCAAGCGCTCTAGCCGACTGAGCTAACGCCCCGCAGTGGACTCGTGCAGTGTCCGGCGCGGAACGGTAGCGGCTGGCACCTGGACCCGCCAACAGCACCCGGGGACACACGGCCACCCGAGGTGCATACACTTCTGTCTTCAGATACAACTCCGTATCCGAATACCTCCATTCCCTCCCGTCGCCCCGAGGCCTCCATGTCGACGCGTCCACGCGTACGCACCGTCGTGGTACTGACCATCGGCGCGCTGGCGATGATGGCCCCTGCAGCCTCTGCGATCACGCCCGCATGTGACGATCCCTCCGAGGTCCGCGTCACCCTCGCTGGTGACGGCGAGGTCACGGCCATGCAGACCTTCGACCGCGCCAACCGTGCCTGTGAGGCCCCGGACGTGTCCGCGCTCGTCGACGTGTCGATCGTGCACCGCGCTGACGACGGCCGCGTCGTGGAACACGGTCGCCTCCCGGGTGCGGGCGAGCGACTGCACACCGAGGTCCTGATCCGTGACCGCACGGCCGCCGACCACGACATCGCCACAGAAGGCCCCCGCGGACCGCTGACGTTCACAGAGCGTGTGGGTGTACCGATGCTCACGTCGATCACCGTGAGCTATCCGTCGGGGTGGTCGGTGGAGGGCCCCACCGGTCCCGGGACCGCGATCGAGACGTCCGACGCCCGGGTGCAGGTGCATCACGCTGGCCTGCTGTTCCCGCCGATCACCGAACGGGAACGCCGCTTCGAGGTGTCCGCGATGTCCGGCAGGGGCATCCCGACGATCACCGTGCGTGCGGTCCCCGTGACGAGTGCCGACGAACTGGGCATCCCGGACGGCCTGCTCGATCGGTCGGACCTGGCCGTGATCGCCGCGTTCACCGACCTGGTGACCGAGGGCGCCGAGGAACTCGTCGACGGCACCCGAGAACTTGCCGACGGCACGCGCGAACTGGCGGACGGCACGCGCGAACTCTCCGAGGGCGCCCGAGAGCTCTCCGATGGCACCGACGAGCTCGCCGACGGGATGCGCGAGTACGCCGACGGGGTCGGTGAACTGGCCGACGCGATGCCCGACCTGACCGACGGCAGCCGCGAGCTCGCCGACGCAGTGGTCACCATCGCCGACGCGATGGCCGAGGTCGCCGACGGCGCCGACCAGCTCGCGGACGGCGCCGAGAAGGCCGAGTCGGGAGCGGACGACCTTGCAACGGGGATCGCCGGCTTCTCTGCGACGTTCCTCCAGCAGTACGACAACGCGGCGGGGACACCAGCCCTGGTGGACCCGGTGAGGACCGCCGTCGAGAACGTCCTGAAGGCCCTGACCGACCCGGCACAGTCACAGGCGGCCCCGAACCAGAACTTCGGCGCCGGCTCACGCAGCCTCACCAACGGGCTGGATGACCTCGCCGACGGTGCCCGGGAGCTGGCCGACGGGACCGAAGAGCTTGCCGACGGCACGGATGAACTCGCCGACGGGACGAACGAGTACGCCGACGGGATCGATGAACTGGCCGACGGGATCCTCGAACTCGCCGATGCCGCCGAGGAGATCTCCGACGGGACCCGAGAGCTCGCCGACGGGACGGCCGAGCTGGCCGACGGAACCGACGAACTGGCCGACGGAACCGACGAACTGGCGGACGGGACCGACGAACTCGCCGAGGGGGCGGAGGAGTTCCCGGCCGCACTGCGCGAGATCGCCGCGATGGCCGACCGTGCGGGTGAAGAGCTCGCACGAACCGCGGCGCTCACCGTGAAGGGGGCAGAACTCGCCCGCGACCACGGCCCACTGACGTTCGTGCTCACCAGTACGGGCGCGGTGCCTCTCGGCGTGGGCGACGTCGCACCCCTGGCGTTCGCCGGGCTCGTCGGTGCAGGATCTGCAGCCGCCGCACGCCCCGGAACCCGACGACTCCTCGACCGCTGGCGCGCCAGCAGGACGGGCGACCGATGACCCCGACACGACGCACCCGAGCCGAACAGCAGGCGCAGACGCGCCAACGGCTGATCGACGCCGCCGAGCAGGAGTTCACCGCCCGCGGCTTCGAGGGTTCGACCATCGACGCGATCACAGAACGGGCCGGCTACACACGCGGTGCCTTCTACTCCAACTTCGCATCGAAGGCGGAACTGCTCACCGCGCTCGGCGCACACCGCATCTCCTCCTTCGTGCGCGACGTCCTGCCGGGCATGGTCGGCGACGACGCCTCTGATGCACTCGCGGCGGCGCGGTGGCTCGCCGAACAGACCCCGGCCACCGAACTGCTCCTACTCATCGAGATGGCACGGCTGCGGGACACCAACCCCGAACTCGACGGCACGATCCGTGGGTTCATGAGTGGCGTGATCGAGTTCATCGCCGAGGTGCTGCCCCAGGCGGGGTCGGAGCGCCCGGATGAGACACCACAACTACGGGCCATGCGGTCCCGAGCCCTGCTGACCGTCGTCACCGGCGTGCGCGTGATGCGCCACCTCGACGTCGACGTGGATCCATCGACCGTCGCCGCACTGCTCACCGCGGCCGCGAACCTGTCGCCTGCCGACGTGGAAGCGACCTCCTCGGAGGCACGTCGTTGATCCGGATGCTGGACGCACTGGCCCGGCTGGCGACACGGGTCCCGTCGCTGACACTGCTGGTGCTGTTCATCGCCACCGTCGGGTTCGGCGCCCTCGCCACCCAGCTGGAGGTCGACACGGGTGTGGAGGGCTTCGCGCCCGAAGGTGGGATCGTCGAGACCCTCGACGAGGTGGGCGACCGGTTCGGCACCGCCAGCGCGGTGCAGGTGCTGGTCGACGCGGGCCCCGGCGGCGACGTGCTGCGCCACGACGTCGTGCTGGCGGTCGAACGCCTTCGCGCCACACTGGAGGCCGACCCGGTCGTCACCGCAGCCCTGCGCGAGGACCGCACCGGCCAGCCGGCCATCATCACGTTCGCGTTCCCGTTCACCGCCGCCGTCGACGACCTCGACGATCTGGAACCGTTCGAACTCGAACTGATCGTCGATGCCGTGCTCGACGAGGCCTACGACGACATCGCACCCCTGCTGTCGTCGGAGCTCGACCCAAGTGTCGGCCGGGCCCGCAGCGGTCTGGTGCAGGTCTCGTTCGACGCCGAGGTCGATGACGAGACACGGCGTGCCGCAGCCGCACGGGTCGGCGACCTCGTGGCCGAGTTCTCCCACCCCGGTCTGCGAACCGGTGTCATGTCGCTGGTCGAGATCGAACGGGCCATCGAGGCGTCGCTCGCCCGTGACATGCCGGTGCTGATGGGCACCTCGCTGCTGCTCGTCCTGCTCGTGCTCGGGCTGCTGTTCCGGTCCGTGGCCGACGTTGTCGTCGGGTTCGTGGGCCTCACCGCATCGATCGTGTGGATGGCCGGACTCGGAACCCTGCTCGGGCCGCGGTACCTGGGGATGATCGGCGACTTCTCCCAGATCGGCATCGCCATCCCGGTGCTGCTCGTCGGGCTCGGTGTCGACTACTCGGTGCACCTGACGACCCGCTACCGCGAACAGCGGGCGCTCGGGGACGATGCGCGCCTGTCCGCGCGAGTCGCGATGACCACCGTCGGCTTCGCACTGGTGCTCGCCACCGTCGCCTCCGTCGCCGGATTCCTGGCCAACCTCGCCACCCCCCTGCCGCCGATCCGCGACTTCGGGATCCTGGCGGCGGCCGGGATCGTCGCGGCGTTCATCGTGCTCGGCGGTCTCGTGCCGGCCACCCGCACGCTGATCGACCAGCGCCTGGACCGACGCGGACACACCGACGATCGATCGCCGGCGGCCAGGCGCGTCGAGGGCCACACCCCGCGGTGGGTGCGCGCCGCGATCACGGTGGCGACCCGTCACCCGTGGCCGGCACTGGGCACCACCGCAGTCCTGCTCGGGGCAGGCATCGTGGCGGCGACAGGGCTGAGCACCGAGTTCGACGAACGAGACTTCCTGCCCACGAACGAGCCGGTGATCGCCACGATCGATCGGCTCGAGCAGCAGTTCGGTGGCGACGTCGGCGAACGCACCTACGTGCTGGTCGACGGTGACCCGCGTGACCCCGCACTGCTGGCCGGGACGGCCGAACTCGAGACCCGGCTGCGCGAGGTCGACGGAGTCCGGCTCGTGGGAGACCGTGCTGACGTGATGTCGATCTTCTTCCTGGTCGACATGCACGCCTCCCAGGGGGAACGCACCCGTGAACGCATCGCCAGTGACATCGCCGCATGGCACGATCCGGAGGCTGCCGCCGACGACGTCGACCTGCCCGATCCGATCGACGACCGGATGGTCGACGACTCCGACGAGCTCGACCTGCCCGACGACCTGACCGGACATCTGGACGATCGCCTGGCCGCGGGGACCTCGACGATCGGCGCACTGATCTCCTCGATGGACCCGGACGAACTCGAGGACCTCATCCGCGAGGCGATCGCCGACTCGTACCGCGACGATCGACCCTCGACGGTCAGCGACGCCGATCTGGCGATGCTCGCCGCCCTGCCCGCGTCCGCGCTCGACCTCGCCACGCTCGACCGTGCCGGCGTGCCCGTAGACGACGACGATCGTGACGCTCTGGAGACGCTCGCTGCGCTCGAGGCGGCCGGATGGCACACGGGCGGGCCCGACGATCCGTCGGGGTGGCCGGCGCTGGTCGCCGCGCTCGACGCACGGGCCTCTGACGAGGTGGCGTCGTTCGTCGACACGGGCGGCCTGTTGGTCAGTGTCGCCACGTTCGGTGGTCAGGACGGGGCCGCAGCACTCGTCGCCGACGTGCACCGGTTGGCCGAACCGCTCGCCGAGCACGCCGACGTACGGGTGGCCAGCGACCCGCAGGTCAGCGCGGAGATCATCGCGTCGATGTCGTCGGCACAGCTGCAGGCCATCCTCATCAGTCTCGTCGCCGCGGCAGTGCTGCTCGTGCTGGCGTCGTGGTTCACCGCGCACAGTGTCGGGCTCGGACTGATCGGGATCGTGCCCAGTGTCGTCGCCCTGGTGCTCGTGCTGGGGTCGATGCGCCTCGCCGGGATCGCGTTCAACGCGCTCACGGCGACCGTCGCCTCGATCTCGGTCGGCATCGGCGTTCCCTACGGCATCCACCTGATCAACCGGTTCCGCGAGTCGCGTGCGCGCGGGCTCGGTGCGGACCTGGCGATCGAGGACACGATGCGCAACACCGGTCCAGCGCTGGTCGGTTCGGCCGTCACCACCGGGCTCGCGTTCGTGGTCCTGACCCTGTCGGAGTCCACACCCATCGTGCAGTTCGGCCAGGTCAGCTTCCTCATGATCGGCTACGCGCTGCTCGCCTGCGTGTTCGTCCAGCCCGCCCTGCTGGTCCTGTGGGCCAGACGACGCAACGTGGTGGGCTGATCTCCCCCGGGCATCGGGCACACTCATCCGTCGCCACGTCCTGAAGGTCGCTGAACATGTCCGAGCACGCGCCTGTGTCCCCCGACGTCGCCGTCGAGGTCTCCGGGGTTCATCACACGTTCGCCGGCGACGTGCACGCGCTCACCGGCGTGGACCTCACCGTGCGTCCCGGCACCATCTACGGGCTGCTCGGACCCAACGGAGCGGGCAAGACCACCCTGATCCGGGTGCTCGCCACCCTGCTGCGTCCCGACCGCGGATCCGTGCGGGTGTCGGGCATCGACGTGCTTGCCGACCCGGTCGCGGCGCGGTTTCGCATCGGGTTGGCCGGCCAGTTCGCCGCGGTCGACGCGTTCCTGACGGGCCGGGAGAACGTTCGGATGATCGGGCGGCTGTACGGCCTGTCCGCCAGCGAGGCCCGTCGGCGCACCGACGAGGTCCTCGAGGGCATCGGGCTCGGCCCGGACGCGAACCGACGGGTGCGCACCTACTCGGGAGGCATGCAGCGCCGACTGGACCTGGCGGCCTCGCTCGTCGGCCGCCCGGAGGTCCTCTTCCTCGACGAGCCGACGACGGGTGTCGACCCCCGTAACCGCGCGGGCCTGTGGGAGCTGATCGAACGGCTCGTCGGTGACGGCACCACCGTGCTGCTCACCACCCAGTACCTGGAGGAGGCAGACCGACTGGCGGACCTCATCGGTCTGATCGACCACGGACACATCGTGCGTGAGGGCCGCGCGGACGAACTCAAGGAGGGACTGGGCACCACGATCCTGCGCGTGGTCGTCGACGCGAGTCAGGTGTCGAGTGCCACCGAGGCGCTCGCGACCCTCGACGGCGCCCCCCGAGCGCTCGTCGACGGCGACGTCCTGCGCATTCCCGCCGCGTCAGGCACCGACACCCTGCTCGACGCCGTGCGCGTGCTCGACCGCGTCGGTGTGGCCATCCGTGACGTGTCGCTGATCACCCCGACGCTCGACGACGTGTTCCTCCAGCTGACCGGACAGCCCCCCACTCCTGCCGCTGGCGTCGACGCCAGCGCCGACGCGGCCCGGTGACGACATGACGACCCCCTCCACCATCACCCCTCGCATGACTCCGCGTCGTGCGATCGTCGACACGCTGGTGATCACGCACCGAAACGTGATGCGCAACCTGCGCCTGCCGCAACTGCTGCTGTTCTCCACGATCCAGCCGGTGATGTTCCTCCTGCTGTTCAACTTCGTGTTCGGCGGCGCGATCAGCGGAACGCTGCCGGGCGGACTCACCTACATCCAGTGGCTCATGCCCGGTCTGCTCCTGCAGGTCGCGATCTTCGGGGCGGGTCAGACCGCCGTCGGGCTGACCGACGACCTGTCACGCGGGGTGATCGACCGGTTCCGGTCGCTGCCCATGGCACGCTCGGCCGTGCTGGCCGGCCGCACGTCGGCCGACCTGGTCCGCAACGCCGCTGTGCTCAGCCTGATGCTGCTCGTCGGCACCGCCATCGGCTTTCGCTGGGAGACCGGACCCTTGCGCTTCGCGGGTGCGTTCGTGCTCGCCCTGCTGTTCGGTCACGCCGTCTCGTGGATCATGGCCACGATCGGACTGACCGTGCGCAACCCGGAGGCCGCCCAGTCCGCGGTCTTCATCCCGTCGTTCCCGTTCGTGTTCGCCTCGGCGATCTTCCTGCCGACCGAGACCATGCCCGGCTGGCTGCGCGCGTTCGCCGACCACCAGCCAGTCACGGCCGTGGTGCACGCACTGCGCGGCCTGATCCTCGGCGACCATGCGCTGCCCGCAGGACACACGCTGCTGGGACAGCTCACGCTCGCCGGTGCCTGGATCGTGGGCATCACGACGGTCTTTGCCCTGCTGGCCGTACGCATCTACCGTCGCATCGAGACCTGACCGCACGCTCGATGCGCTCGGCGCGCGCGCCCAGATCCGGTCGATCGGCGGCCGACAACCGCCGATCAGGGGCCTGGGCACCACCCGAGTCGATTCGTTGGCCGAACGTTCACCTGACAAGTTTCCAACGGATGCGTAACTTACGCTAGCGTAATGTTCTCGGCGGCCTCGCTGCGCCACGTACAGGGGCTCGCAGGCGGCCGGGAGGAACGACGCGAGACAACGCAACAGGCAAGGAGTTCAGGTGCTACCGGTCATCATCCAGGGCGGCATGGGAGTCGGCGTGTCCAGCTGGCAGCTGGCCCGAACCGTCGCCGGACTCGGACAGCTCGGTGTCGTCTCCGGCACCGCCACTGCCGTCACCCATGCGCGTCGACTCGCCGACGGGGACCCCGGCGGCCACACCCAGCGGGCTCTCGAACACTTCCCGTTCCCGCACATCGCCGAACGGGTCCTCGACCGTCACCTGAACCGCGGCAGCCGGGGGGCCCGATTCCCGGGACTGACCCGCCCGAAGATCGAGTACACCCGCGAGCAGACCGAACTGACCGTCGCCGCGAACTTCGCCGAGGTGTTCCTCGCGAGAGATGGCGCAGGCGGCCCGATCGGCATCAACTTCCTCGAGAAGATCCAGATGCCGACCCTGCCCTCCATCTACGGAGCGATGCTCGCCGGGGTCGACTTCGTCCTGATGGGTGCCGGCATCCCGGCACGGATCCCTGCGGTGATCGACGGGCTGCACGTCCACAAGGACGTGTCCCTGCCCATCAACGTGGTGGGCGACACCACCTCGGATCGTGCGGAGTCCCACTTCTCCCCCGCCGAGTTCGCCGAGGGCGCGGTCCAGCCCGACCTCGACCGACCGATGTTCCTCGCGATCGTGTCGTCCGCGACGCTGGCGACCTACCTCGACCGCAACTCCGCCGGCAGCCCCGACGGATTCGTCGTGGAGATGCCGACCGCCGGGGGGCACAACGCGCCTCCGCGGGGGAAGCTGCAGATCGACGAGGACGGCGAGCCGATGTACGGGCCGCGCGACCGGGTCGACCTGGAGGTCATCGCCGGGCTCGGCAAGCCGTTCTGGCTCGCCGGGGGCTACGGCACCGCCGAACAGCTGCGGGCCGCCCAGGCCCACGGAGCCGTCGGGGTGCAGGTCGGCACGGCCTTCGCCTTCTGCGAGGAGTCCGGACTCGACCCGCAGCTGCGCCGCCAGGTCCTCGATCAGGTCGTCGCCGGCGAGGCCCACGTGCGCACCGACGTGCGTGCCTCGCCCACCGGGTTCCCGTTCAAGGTCATCGAGACGAAGAACACGCTCAGCACCGAGAACGTCTACGAGGCCCGCCCCCGCAAGTGCGACATCGGCTACCTGCGCGAGGCGTACCGCAAGGACGACGGTGGCATCGGCTACCGATGCGCCGCGGAACCGGTCGACGACTGGATCCGCAAGGGCGGTGACCCGGAGGCCGTCGAGGGACGCCAGTGCCTGTGCAACGGCCTGATGTCCACCATCGGACTCGGCCAGGTGCGACGGGAGGGCTACGCCGAACCGCCCATCATGACCGCGGGTGACGACCTGTCGTCGCTGACCCGCTACCTCGAGGACGGTCGCACGACATATCACGCCCGCGACGTCATCGAGCGGCTCCTCGGGGTCACCGCCGACAGATGAACGTGAGGCCGGTTCACCGTCCGAGGACCGCACCCTCGGTGCGTGGGTCCGACGCCCCGGCACATCCCGACGCGAGCACCTCGATCAGGTTGGCGTTGCCCGCCGCGTAGTCGTACGGCCCGATGGCCTGCACCACGTGGCCGCGCGCTCGCAGCCCGTCGACGACGCTCGCGTCCATGCGCGACTCGACCGACACGGAGCCGTCGGTGGTGTCCACGATCCAACGGGGACGCTCGAGCACGTCGGCCAGGTCCCAGTCCCCCTCTCCCTCCAGACCGGCGAGCAGCTGCACGTGGGTCTGGGCCTGCCCGTCCCCGCCCATCGTGCCGAACAGCAGCTTCAGCGCCCCGTCACGCAGGGCCATCGCGGGGATGAGGGTGTGCATCGGTCGCCGGCCCGGACCGATCGCTGCGGGGCTGTGCTCGTCGAGGCTGAAGTGGGCCCCACGGTTGTGCAGGGCGATGCCGGTGCCGGGCACCACCACCCCGGAACCGAACCCGAGGAAGTTCGACTGCATCAGGCTGATGCCCCGTCCGTCGCCGTCCAGCGCACACACATAGGCCGTGCCGCCGGGTGCCGGACGGCCGGGAACCGGTGAGGTGATCCGGTCGACGTCGATCGAGGCGGCATGTGCAGCGATGCGGTCCGCGTCGAGCAGGTCGTCGGCACCGAGTGTCATGATCGACGGGTCGGCCAGGTGCCGGTTGCGTTCGGCCAGCGCGATGCGCATCGCCTCGATGCGCACATGGGTCGCGGCGGCGCCGTCGGCCGGCAGGTCTCCAAACGCATCGAGGATCCCGAGTGCGGTCAGGGCGGTCACTCCCTGGCTCGGTGGCGGCAACTGCACGATCTCCAGGCCCCGATGGACGCGACGCAGCGTGTCCACGTCGCACACCTGATGGGCGTGCAGGTCGTCGGTCGTCATCGTCGACCCACCGGCCGCGAGGGTCTCCACGATCCGCTCGCTGATCGCTCCCCGGTAGACCGCGTCCGGGCCGTCCTCGGCGATCGTGAGCAACGTGGCGGCCAGGTCCGCCTGCACGAACCGCTGGTTGGCCGTCCGCATCCCCCCGAAGTGCTCGAGGAACCCGGGAACCGCCTCCGCACGTGGACTGGCGCGACCCGACAGGTACGCCCCCTTGGACGACACGACGAATCCGTCGCGTGCGAGGCAGATCGCGCGGGTGGCGAGGTCCCCGAAGCTGCGGGTCCCCCAGCGTTCCAGCAGCTGCGCCCAACCGGCGACGGCGCCGGGCACGGTGACCGACAGCGGACCGACGGCAGGCATGCCCGACGTGCCCGACAGGCTCCACACGTCGCCGTGCCCGACGACCGCGGCACGGATCGCGTCGGGGGTGGCGCCGGCGGGCGCCCGCCCGGCGCTGTCGATCGCGTGGACCTGGCCGTCCCACACCAGCGCGAACAGGTCACCACCGACCCCACAGTGGTACGGGGTGACGACCGAGAGCACGAGGTTGGTGGCGATCGCCGCATCGACGGCGTTGCCGCCCTCGTCGAGCACCTGCACCCCGACGGCCGAGGCCAGGTGGTGCGGCGAGGCGACGGCCCCGGAGGGGAACGTGCGGGTCATCGGCGGCACGCGGGCACCTCGCAGGTCGACGGGCGGCAGTCGACACGAACCGCCGCGGCAGACGACCCGGATACTACGTTCGTCGCTCCACCTCGCGCCCGGCCACACGAGTCAGTAGTCGGGGCCACCCGACGTGGTTGCGCCGCTCGGCTCCGGCTCCGATTCGGGCTCGGGTTCGTCGCCACGGATGACGGTCCCGTCGGCGTCCATGACCCACCAGACGTCCTGTACGCCCTGTCCGGTGGCTTCGCCCGGCGAGGAGTCCGCCGCCCACGTGTAGAGCGGCCAGCCGTCGTAGGTGACCTGCTCGCTGCCGTCGTCGCGGGTCGCGGTGCCAAGCAGTCCAGCATCGACGCCGTCACCGGCGACCGGCGTGTCGTCCAACAGTGGCGGCCACGACGCGGCGCACCCGTCCACGCAGGTGCTCGAACCCTGCTCGTCAGGGTCGAACACGTACAGCGTCATGCCCGCGGCATCGACGAGCACGTCGCCGAGGTCGGTGGACCCCACCGCGACCGTCGCAGGTTCATCGACGACCGCCTCGTCGTCGGGTGCAGGTTCGGTGACTGGATCGGGATCGCCGGAACCATCGTCGGTCGCCGCAGGGTCCTCCGATCCGCACGCAGCCAGCAGCGCGAGCAGGGCGAGGATGGACAGTTGGGTACGTACACGTGAGTGGCGCATGGGTCAGAACCTCCTCAGAGTCGCGGCACGGTCGCGCTGACGACCGTCGGTCCGGCATGTGCGGGATCGCGCCAGTCAGGTTCTGCGGTCACCCAGAATCCGCGGTAGTCATCCAGCGTCCCCTCGGCGGGAAGGGCGACCACCACGTGTCCGTCGACGGGCTCGAGCTGTCCGAGGCTGACGATGCGCCCGTCGACCCGGTACAGCCATGCCTCGTACACCTGGGGTTCCGCCAGTGGCGGCAGACGGTCGAGGTCGAGTCGCACGACCACCTGCTCACCGGTGACCTCGTACGAGACCGCCCCGTCGACGTCATAGGGCTCGACGGCGGTCGCGGGAACGGTGACCGTCACCGGGCCTCCGGTGATCGCCGTGCCGAGCACCCCACCGACCAGCAGCGCGACGGTGGCGCACACGACAAGAACCGGGACGAACCGTCGGGTCATGCGTCGGCGTACGGCGTCGGCGACCACGGCGTCACGGATTCGCCCGGGCACGGTGACCGGCCGTTCGCGTGCAACGGCGAGGAGACCGACAAGCTCCTCGAACTCGGCGAACTCGGCGCGACAGGTCGGGCACGTCAGCAGCCACTGCTCGACGGCCACGCGGTCCTCGTCGTCCAGGCTGCCCAGTGCATGGCCCGCCAGCAGCTGGCGATCGTGGGGGCAGGTGACCTCGGCGTCGGGCACGGTCATCGCTCCAGTCCGAGCTCGTCGCATGCGAGGCCGAAGGCCCGCAGTGCGTAGTGGGTGCGTGACTTCACGGTCCCCACCGGCAGCCCGAGCCGCGTCGCGATCTCCGACTGGCGCAGGCCACGCAGGTAGGCAAGTTCGATCACCTCCCGGTGTTCCGACCCGAGCCGGTCGAGGGCCGCGTGCACGAGGCCGGCGCTCAGCAGTCGGTCGAGCTCGCCGATCGGGTCTCCCACCATGGTCGACGGGTCGAGCGGTGCACCGCCCGGTGCCCCTTCGGCCGGGTCTGGTTCGGTCGCCAACGGGCCCGGTGGCCGTCGTGCACGTCCTCGGTGCAGGTCGACCACCCGCGACCGGGCGATCTGGAACACCCACGTGCGCACGCCGGCCCGCTGCGGGTCGTATCGACCCGACTGGCGCCAGACAGACGTCATCACGTCCTGTACGAGCTGTTCGGCCAGGTCCCGATCCCCGAGGCGCCGCAACGCGAACCCGTACAGAGACGGAGCGAACAGGTCGTAGAGCGCGCCGAGCGCACCCTCGTCACCGTTCGCCGCCCGTTCGACGAGCAGCGCCGGGTCAGCGGCGGTCCGGTCTGGCACGCGTGCACCTCGATCCTGCGGCAGCGGCGGGGTCGGTGTCGGGCGCCGCCGCACCATCGACGGGCGGTTGGTGGTCGGGGACCTGTCGCATCCCCGCTCCGGTATACGCCGGCATCTGTCGCAAGGTTCACCGGATCCGACCCCGTTCGCCACCGCACCTGTTCATGTGGTCTGATTGCGGTCCCGAGAACCCCGTGAGAACGACAGGCAGGTCACCGATGGCGGACCCTAGGCACAAGAGTCGCGACGTCACCGAGGGCTACGAGCGCGCCCCCGCCCGGGCCATGCTGCGCGCCATCGGCATGGGAGACGACGACTGGGGCAAACCCCAGGTCGGCGTCGTGTCCTCCTGGAACGAGGTCACCCCCTGCAACCTGCCGCTCGACCGGCTCGCGAAGCAGTCCAAGCTGGGCGTGCACGCCGCCGGTGGCTACCCGATCGAGTTCGTGACGATCGCGGTGTCCGACGGCATCGCCATGGGCCACGAGGGCATGCGCGCGTCGCTGGTGTCGCGTGAGGTCATCGCCGACTCCGTCGAGACCGTCATGCACGCCGAACGCCTCGACGGGATGGTCACGTTCGCCGGGTGCGACAAGTCCCTGCCGGGCATGGCGATGGCGGCCGCCCGTCTCGACGTGCCGAGCGTGTTCCTGTACGGCGGGTCGATCCTCCCCGGGCACCATGACGGCCACGACATCACGATCCAGGACGTCTTCGAGGCCGTCGGTGCCCGGGGTCGCGACCAGATCGACGACGACGAACTCGACGCCATCGAACGCGCCGCCTGCCCCGGCGAGGGCTCCTGCGGCGGGATGTTCACCGCCAACACCATGGCGTCGGCCATCGAGGCACTCGGACTCGCGCTGCCCGGCACGTCGTCGGCGCCGGCGCCCGACCCCCGCCGTGACGAGTACGCGTACCGGTCCGGTGAGGTCGCCGTCGCGGCGATCAACGAGGGTCTGTCCGCGCGACGGATCATCACCCGCAAGGCGCTGGAGAACGCGATCAGCGTCGTGATGGCCGTCGGAGGCTCCACCAACGCGGTGCTGCACCTGCTGGCCATCGCGCGCGAGGCCGAGGTGGAACTCTCGCTGGACGACTTCGACCGCATCGGCCGGCGGGTTCCCCACATCGCCGACACCAAGCCCGCTGGCCGCTACGTCATGAACGACCTCGACCGCATCGGCGGCGTGCCCGTGGTGCTCAGGGCCCTGCTCGACGCCGACCTGCTGCACGGTGACGCGCTCACGGTGACGGGCCGCACGATCGGTGAGGAACTCGAGTCGATGGACATCGCGCCACCCGACGGCGACATCGTGCACACCCTCGACGATCCGGTCCACGTCGACGGGGGGTTGGCGATCCTGCGCGGTTCGCTCGCGCCGGAGGGCTGCGTCGTCAAGGTCGCGGGTCTGACCGCCGACCAGCAGCTGTTCGAAGGTCCCGCGCGGGTGTTCGACGGCGAACAGGACGCGATGGCCGCGGTGCTCACCGGCCGCATCAGCGACGGCGACGTCATCGTGATCCGCTACGAGGGACCCAAGGGCGGTCCCGGCATGCGCGAGATGCTGGCCGTCACCTCGGCGGTGAAGGGGGCCGGACTGGGTTCAACGGTCGCCCTGCTCACCGATGGTCGCTTCTCCGGCGCGACCCACGGCTTCTCGATCGGTCACGTCGCTCCGGAGGCGACCGACGGCGGCCCGATCGCGTTCGTGCACGAGGGCGACACGATCCGCATCGACGTGCCGGAGCGGCGGATCGACCTGCTCGTCGACGACGCGGAGCTCGCGCGGCGTCGGGAGGGCTGGGAACCGCTGCCCCCGCGCTACACCCGCGGTGTGCTCGCCAAGTACGCGAAGACCGTGCGGTCCGCCTCGGAGGGCGCCACGACCAGCGTCTGACGCCGGGAGGCGACGTGCAGTTCGACGAACTCAGGTTCGTGTGTCAGCAGGCGGCACTGGACCTGCTGCGCACGCGCGGACGGCCCCTGCCGCCGACGGTGGTGCTGCCGGGCCCCGAACGCACCTCGCTGGTCACCCTGCCCGACTTCCCCGACGAGGACGAGGACCGACACGCGATCCTCGCCCAGCTCGCGTTCGACCGCGTCACGACGCCTCGGGTGCCGTGCTGGGGCTTTGTCGCAGAGGCCGAGACGGCGGACGGCGACGTGGTCGTGGTGGTGTACGGAGCGCGCCGCCGACCGCCGCACCTGACCGCCGCACGGGTCACGGTCGACGACGCGCTCGACGAGTTCGTCACCGAGGAACCCCTCGACCCGACCGCCATGCCGTTCCTGCACCCGCTGCAGCATGCCGTCGACGCACTCAGTGGCGAGGGCGACGTGTTCGACCTGATCGACCCGAAGCGCACAGGTGGCGAGTCCCCGGCTCACGGCCCCGGCAAGCACGACCATCCCGGCCACGACCACTGACCCAGAACCCGCTGGGCCTCAGAGGACCCCGGCGGCCAGGGCGACCTGCCGGTACCAGTCCGCGAGGCTGTCGATGGTCTCGTGCGCGTTGAGACCACTGGGGTTGGGCACCACCCACACCTCCGCGCTCCCGATCGAGGTGTCCTGCCGCCCCATGGTCGCTCGACGGTGGCCGAACGCGGTCCGGTACGCGGTCACACCGGCGACCGCGACGACCCGGGGCTGCCAGTCCTCGATGCGGGAGACCAGACGCGCCGCCCCGTCGCGCAGCTCCTCGTCGCTGAGTTCGGACGCGCGAGCGGTCGCCCGTGCGACGAGGTTGGTGATCCCGATGCCGCGCGCGAGCAGCTCGGCGCGGTCCTGGTCACCCAGGCCCGCCACCCGGTCGAGTTCCCGGCCGGTCAGCCCGGCACGATGCAGGGCCGGGTAGAACCGGTTGGTGGGATGCGCGAAGTGCGTCTGGGTCGCCGCGGTCCACAGGCCCGGGTTGATGCCGACGAACAGCAGCCGCGGAGGCTCGGCACCGATCAGGTCGGCCACCGTCGCGTCCCGGAACGTCTCGAGTTCGGCGCGGGTGAACGTCACGCGCCGTCGACCACGGTGTCCGCAGGCGCGTGGACCCGGACGTCACCGGCCCGTCGCCGGTCGAGGGTGACGACCTCCAGACGCCAGCCGTCGCCGGTGACGACCGCGTCGCCGACGTCCAGCAGACGTGCGAGCCGTTCGACCATCCATCCGGACACCGTGTCCGAGGTGGACTCGGCGAGATCGAGACCCGTGAGCGCCTCGAGTTCGTCGCGACGCATCGTCCCGGGAACCATCCAGGCGTCGAGCGTGCGCTCCACGGGGGGCTCGTCGTCGAACTCGTCGGCGATGTCTCCGACGAGCTCCTCGATGACGTCCTCCAGGGACAGCAGCCCTGCGGTCCCCCCGTACTCGTCGACGACGAGCACGATGTGGTGACGATCCTCGAGCATCTCGAACAGCAGCTGCTCGAGGTCTCGCGACTCGGGAACGGCGGAGATCGGCCGCAGCAGGTCTGCGAGCGTGAGTCCGTCGACGTCGTCGCGGACCAGGGCATCCTTCACGTGCACGACCCCGACGATGTCGTCCAGGTCACGGTGGTACACGGGCACCCGGGTGTGGCCGGTGTCGCGAGCCACGCTGATGAGTTCGGCGACCCCTGCCGTGTCGGCCACGGCCACCACGTCGACCCGCGGGGTCATCGCGGCCTCGGCGTCGATCGACGCGAGGTTCAGCGCAGCGCCGGCCATGCGGGCGTCGTGCGCCGTGATCGTCCCGTGTTCGTGGGACTCCGTCAGCACGAGCGCGAGCTCCTCGGGCGTGTGCACCAGCCGGTGTTCGGCCACCGGTTCGATCCGCAGCACCCAGAGCACGCCCCGCGCGGCCAGGGCCAGCAGGGCGATCAGGGGACGGAACACCGCGATGAAGATCGCGAACGGCCGGGCCAGCGCCAGCGCCACGTCCTCGGACCGCGCCAGCGCCAGGTTCTTGGGGGCCATGTCCCCGAGCACCATGTGCAGGAACACCACCACACCGAGTCCCAGGGTGACCGCGACGACGGGGATCACGGCCGCTGACATGCCCCAGCGGTCGAACCAGTGCCCGAGCACGCTGACCAGTGCCGGTTCGGCGATGGCCCCGAGTCCGAGCGCGCTCATGGTCGCACCGAGCTGGGCACCTGCGAACGTCGTCGGCAGGTCGGACAGGGCCTTCAGTGCGAACCGGGCACGACGGTCACCGGCCTCGCCGGCGTCCTCGATGCGGGCCCGACGACTCGCCAGCAGCGCGATCTCCGTCGCGGTGAACGCCCCGTTGACCGCCAGCAGCACCACGCCGATCACCAGCGCCCACGGGTTGAACACCCCCGTGAGCACCTCGGTCGACGCGGCGGCGATCACTCGTCACCCCCGGCGAGTTGCACGGCCACCTCGGTGATGCGCGCACCACTGGTGGCCGTCACGGTGATCGTCGCGGTGTCGGTGGTCACCGACTCGCCGACCTCGGGGATGTGTCCCAGCGCATCGAGCACGTGACCAGCGATGGTCTCGTAGGGGCCCTCGGGCAGCTCGACTCCCACCTGCCGCACGAGCTGGTCGACCCGCATGGCCCCGGACACGAGGAACCTGCGTGGCCCCGCGCGGCGCACGACCCGGGCCCGGCGGTCGAACTCGTCCGAGATGTCGCCCACGACCCGTTCGACCAGGTCCTCGACGGTGACGATGCCCGCCGTCGTCCCGTGCTCGTCGACGACCAGCGCGAACGTTCGTTGCTCTCGTCGCAGCAGGGTGAGCAGCTTGGGCAGACGGGCTGCACCGGGGACGCTGAGGACGTCGACGGCCACCTCGCCGACGGTCGTCGATGCACAGTCCTCGGCGGGCACTGCCAGCAGGTCCTTGACGTGGACCGTGCCGACGAAGTCGTCACTGCCGTCCACCCGCACCGGGAACCGACTGTGGCCACTGTCACGTGAGACCCGGCGCAGGTCCTCGAGCGTGTCGGTGTCGGTCAGGGTCACCACGTCCGGCCGCGGGATCATCACCTCGACGACACGGGTCTCACCGAGCTCCATGGCACGACCGAGCAGTTGGGTCTGGACCTCGCTGAGGCTGCCCTGCGCCCCGGACGCCATCACGATGCGTGCCAGCTCGTCGAGCGTGCGGCCTCGTTCGAGCTCGTCGGCGATCTCGATGCGGAACAGGCGCCGGGCGACGGCCGCCGCGCTCGCGTCGAACAGGATGATGATCGGCCGGAACAGCCAGCCGAACGCGCGGGTGGCCGGTGTCAGCGCGAGCGACACACCGATCGGGCTGGTCATCGCCACGTTCTTCGGCACGAGTTCACCGACCACGACCTGCACCAGGGTCGACAGCAGCAGTGCGGCCGTGACCGAGATCGCCAGCGACGTCTGCTCGGGGATCCCGATCAGCGCCAGCACCGGACGGATGAGCACGTCGCCGACGGCACGGTCCGCGATGTACCCGACGACCAGCGACGACACGGTGATGCCGAACTGGGCGACCGACAGGGCGAACGACAGGTCCGTCAGTTCGGCGAGCACCGCCCGCGCCCGGCGTCCTCCAGCAGCCGCGCGCTCCTCGATCGCCGGCCGAGGGACGGTGACGAGCGCGAACTCGGCCGCCACGAACATCCCGTTGACAAGGATCAGCGCGACGACCGCACCGAGCAGCAGCACGGAACTCATCGTCGTCGGTCCTCCCCCGCGCCGTCACGCGGTTCACCCGCCCCGGCGGCGGGAAGCAGGTCCCGCGCATGGGCATGCATGTCGAACTCCTGGTCCATCAGGGCACTGATCCCGAGTCCGGTGAGGGCCGCCAGCATGCACTCGGCGCGTCTCACGGCCTCGTGGTGGTCGAGCGTGGGATCGTGACGACGCCACGCTGCGGCGAATCGTGCCACACGACGGTGGTGGGCACGTGTCACGCGTTCGGCGATCGCCGGGTCGACCAGCCCCCGCCCGACGGCCAGCTGCACGTAGATGCGTGCGATCGGGGCACTGTCGGTCATGAACGCCACGAACGCGTCGACCAGCGCCGCCAGGTCCTCGGTACCCGATCCGTCCGGATCCGGGTCCACGGCCTCGATCGACGCACGGACCACCTCGAAGACGACCTCGTCCTTCGACGCGAACAGGTTGTAGAAGCTGCCGGCCCCGACCCCGGCCCGTTCGGTGATCGACCGCAGCGTCACCCCGTCGATCCCGGACGTCGCGAGCAGGTCGCGCGTCGCGGACAGGATCCGGTCTCGCGTCTCGATGCCCACCCGGTATCGGGCCACGTCGACTCCTCGGGTGCTGATCGAACGATCCGACGACGATGCGCTGAGCACCTGTCAGGACCAGGCGGCAGCGCGCGAGCATCGCACAACTGGAGCAACCGTTCAATATTGAGTGTATGCTCCAGTTCTGACGCCGTGGCGCGAGGTCCGACGATGAGCCATCACCGCAGCAACCTGCGCGACATCGAGTTCAACCTCTTCGAGGTGCTCGGCGCCGACGACTACCTCGGGACCGGACCGTTCGCCGAGTTCGACGGCGACCAGGCCCGCATGGTCCTGGACGAACTCGACCGGTTCTCGCGCGAGTCGATCTGGGCCGAGTCGTTCGCCCCGACCGACCGCACCCCCCTGCAGCTGACCGACGACGGCGACGTGATCGTCCCGGACGAACTCCACCAGGCACTGACCGCCCTGTACGACGCTGGTTGGCACCTGCTGCCGCTGGCCACCCACCTCGGTGGTGCCGGCGCTCCCCCGACGATCCGCTGGGCCGCCACCGAGCTGCTGTTCGGCGGCCACGCCACCGCGGCCCTGTGGCCGATCGGTCCACTGATGGCCGCCGTCATCGACCGGCTGGGAACGGACGGTCAGCGAGAACGCATCGCCCGGACCATGGTCGACCGGCGCTGGGGCGGCACGATGGTGCTCACCGAACCGGACGCGGGCAGTGACGTCGGCGCCGGAACGACCCGTGCCGTGCTCGTCTCGGACAACGGTGACGACGACCTGGGCAGCGTGTGGCACCTCACCGGTGTCAAGCGCTTCATCACCTCGGCGGACTGTCAGACCCACGCGAACACCCTCCCCCTCGGGCTGGCCCGACCCGCCGGCGCCGGTCCCGGCACCAAGGGCCTGAGCCTGTTCCTGGTCCCGAAGTTCCACCTCACGGACGACGACTCACGGGGCGAACGCAACGGGGTGCGCATCGCCTCGCTCGAGCACAAGCTCGGCATCCGCGGTTCGGCGACGTGCGAGCTCGTGCTGGGAGACGGCGACACCCCGTGCGTGGGGTGGCTGCTCGGCGACGTCCACGACGGCATCCGCCAGATGTTCCAGGTGATCGAGTACGCGCGCATGATGATCGGCACGAAGTCGATGGCGACGCTGTCCACTGGCTACCTCAACGCCCTGGACCACGCGAAGGTCCGCGTGCAGGGCCCGGACCTCTCCCGCGCCCGCGACCGCACCGCGCCGCGCGTCGAGATCATCCGCCACCCCGACGTGCGCCGCATGCTCATGGAGCTCAAGGCCCACGTGGAGGGCATGCGTGCCCTCGTGCTCCACGCCGGCTGGGTCCAGGACCAGGCGCAGCTCGCCCTGCACGAATCCGCGCCCGGGGCCGGTGACGACGACACCGAGGACCACGACCGCTGGATCGCTCGTGAGGACCTGCTGCTGCCCATGGTGAAGGGCTACTGCTCGGAGAAGGCCTTCGAACTGCTGTCGACCGCCCTGCAGATCTTCGGCGGGGCCGGGTTCACCGAGGACCACCCCCTCGAGCAGTACCTGCGCGACGCGAAGATCGACACCCTCTACGAGGGCACCACCGGCATCCAGGCCCTCGACCTGCTGTTCCGCAAGATCGCCCGCGACCAGGGCGAGACGCTGTCGTGGTTGTCGGGAGAGATCGAGGCGTTCCTCGACGCCGCCGACGACCCGGACGGAATACCTGGCCTGACCGAGGAGCGACGCCTGCTCGCGGGGGCCCTCGAGGACACCCGGGCGCATCTGGGCGTCGTGCTCGGCCACGCGCTCGCCTCCATGCAGGAGGGCGAAGAGACAAAGGTCCACCTCGCCGGACTCCACGCCACCCCCCTGCTGTTCTCCCTCACCGAGACCACGATCGGGTGGCTGCTGCTGCGCAACGCGACCGTGGCGCTCCGCGCGCTCGAGCACGCCACAGGCCCCGACGTCGACTTCTACACCGGTAAGGTCGTCGCCGCGCGCTGGTACTGCGCCAACGCGCTGCCGCACGTGTCCGCACGGCGTGTCGCCGCCGAACGCGAGGACGGCGCCCTGATGGACCTCGCCGACGCAGCGTTCTGATCAGGGGCCCGCCCCGGGCCCCAGGCAGCCCGCCCCGGGCGATGGGCCCGCCCCGGGCCCCAGGCAGCCCGCCCCGGGCCTCGACGGCAGGGTCCGAGGAGCCCCCGATGTCCGACCGCGTCCGCACCGTCGTCGTCGCGACGCTCGCGGTGCTCGCGGTCCTCACGGCCGTCGCCGGCATGGGCGGCATCGCGGTGTTCGCCCTCTGGGCCACCCAGCAGACCAACTCGTCCCCGCCTCCCGAACCACACGTCGAGGCCCCCGCACGATCCACGGATGCCGTCGACGTCGTCGGGTACGTCCCGTGGGACCGCAACCCGGACGGCACCTCGGTGCGCTGGGACCCGTGCGAACCCATCGTCCTGGTGGTCAACCCTGCCGGGGGGCCCGACGGCTGGCTGGAACGGTTCGACGAGGCCATCGACGTGCTCCGTGACCACGGCGTCGACCTCGTCATCGAGGGCCACGTCGACGAACGGCCCGACGCGGAACGACGCGCGCACCAGCCGGACCGGTACGGGCACCGCTGGGCGCCGGTGCTGGTGGCCTGGTCGACCCCGGGTGAGTCCGGCCTCGGACTGCGCGCCACCGATCGGGCACTCGCCGTACCGATCGCGGTCGGCACCTCGCGGCAGCGCAACCTCGTGACCGCCCAGGTGGTGTTCAACGCCGACCGCACCCGGGATCCCCACGCCCTCCAACTGGACGGGAACGACCGGGAAGACGGATGGGTCGCGGTGTTCGTCCACGAACTGCTGCACGTCGTCGGACTCGACCACGTCGACGACCCGGCACAGCTCATGCACCACGCACCGGGAGCAGGGCCCGTGGAACTCGGTGACGGCGATCTCGCCGGCCTGCGCACACTCACGTCGGGAGGGTGTGTGCCGGCACCGACGCCCGGACCGGTGGAGATCAGCCGCGACGAGCCAGTGCGTCGATGATCCTGGCGAGCGCGACGTCACGCTCGGTGACCCCGCCGGCATCGTGACTGGTCAACCGCACCGTCACACGGTCGTACACGTTGGACAGCTCTGGGTGGTGGTTCATCGACTCGGCCGCGAACCCGATGCGTACGATGAAACCGATGGCGTCTGCGAAGCCGTCGAGTACGAACTGTCTGGAGAGCCCGTCGTCGACGTGTTCCCAGCCCTCGATCTCCTCGAGGACGTCGGCGATCGTCTGGGCGTCGAGTGTGTCCATGCGTCCGTGGTACCACGGCGCCCTGCCGGAGGTCAACGTGCCCGTCCTGCCCATGTTCCCGCTCGCGACCGTGCTGCTGCCGCACATGGCGCTGCCGTTGCACGTCTTCGAACCTCGGTACCGGGCCCTGATGGACGACGTGCACGGCGCCACCGACGAGTTCGGCATCACCCTGATCACCCGCGGCGCCGAGGTCGGCGGAGGTGACGATCGCGCGCGGGTCGGCACCGTCGCCCGCATCATGCAGGCCGAGCAGCTCGACGACGGCCGCTGGCTGATGATCACACTGGGCACCCGACGCTTCCGCGTGGACCGCTGGCTCGACGACGCGCCCTATCCCCGTGCGGAGATCACCCACCTGGACGAGCCCGAGGTGGCCGACGATCACCTGACCCGTCTGCAGGACCTCCGTCCGCGGCTGCGCGACGTCCTGCAGCTGCACGCGCTGGTGTCGGGCGCCAGCGACGCCGACCTCGAGGATCTGCCCGACGACCCGGACCTGGCCTGTTGGATGCCCGCGGTGGTCGCCCCGCTGGGCGACCTCGATGCGCAGCGCATCCTGGAGGCCGACGACTGGACCCGGCGGCTCGACGTGCTCGAGACATCCCTGGACGACCTGCACGACGCCCTGACCTTCCAGCTCGACGCCTGACGTCTGCCACGGGCGGGGTTGACGTCACGAGACCGGCAGGACGACGGGGCCAGACCCTCAGTTGGTCAGTGCGACCACGTCACGCAGTGCGTCGATGGAGAGCGGGAGCAGGATCCCGAGTGTGACCAGCAGCACGAGCAGGGCGACAAGCCACCGGCTGGCACCCCAGGAGGACGGGCCGTCACCCGGGCGCTGCGGCTGCGAGGACATCGACACTCCGGGGTGCGGTGATCTGCCGTCGCCCGCCGACGGCTCGGTGCAGGGTACGCCACGAGGCGTCCCAGTAGGCTCCCGGCATGTGCGGCCGGTACCAGTCCGTCTCCTCCCCCGCGACGCTCGTCGACCACTTCGGGGTCGCCGAGGTGCGCACCGAGCCGCTGCGCGAACGCTTCAACGTCGCACCGTCGACGGACGTCTACGCCATCATCGATCACGACGACGTCCGCGCGCTCGGCACCCTGCGCTGGGGCTTCGTCCCGAGGTGGGCGAAACGCGTCGGCGGCACCGGCCAGCCCATCAACGCCCGTCTGGAGACGGTCGCGACCAGTCGCATGTTCGCCTCCTCGTTCGCCCGACGCCGGTGTCTGCTGCCGGCCGACGGGTTCTACGAGTGGAGGGACCGCGGCGAGGGTCGCGCGAAGCAGCCGTACCACCTGGCCGATCCCGACGGCACCCCGCTGGCGTTCGCCGGCATCTGGACCACCTGGCGCGACCCCGAGTCCGACGAGGTGACGCACTCGACCGCGATCGTCACCACCGAGGCACGCGGCACGATGACCGAGATCCACCACCGCATGCCGGTCATCCTGCCGACGACCCTGTGGGCCAACTGGCTGACGACGAGTGACGATGCACCGCACCTGCTCGACACGGTGACGGCACTCGGTCCGCCACGTCTGACCGCCACGCCGGTCACCACGCGGGTCAACAACGTGTGCAACGACGGCCCGGAACTGCTCGAACCCGGCGAGGTCGACTGACCGTCAGGCCGACGGCCGGGAGGTGCGCGCGAGCACCGCCTCGGCCATCCGCTGCCCGTCGGCACACCGGGCGGCGAGTCCCACCCCGTCCAGCGCCGCGCCCCCCACGTGCAGCCCGGGCACCCGGGCAACCCGGTCACGCACGTCTGCGACCGCGTCGAGGTGCCCGACCGCGTACTGGGGCAGTGCGCGGTCCCATCGCACGACGTGCGAGGCCGCCACCGTGCCCCCGTGGCGCAGCAGTTCGCGCAGGTCGCGATCCACCGCCGCGACCAGATCGTCGTCACCGAGGTCGCGGTGGCGTTCGTCATCGACCCGGCCGACGCTCGCGCGCAGCAGGGTCCGCGAGTGGTCCCGGTGGTGCGGCCACTTGCGCGTGCTGAACGTGGCGGCCTTGACCATGCGCCCCTCCGTGCGGGGCACGAGCAGCCCACTCGCATCGGGCAGTCGCCCGCCCTCCAGCGCCAGTGCGACCACCGCCACGCTCGCGGTCGTGAACCCCGACAGCGCGGCGGCGACGTCCGGGGCGAGGTCGCGGAGCAGGCGGGCGGCGACCGCAGCCGGCACCGCCATCACCACGTCGTCCGCCGTCTGCGGCCCGGCATCGGTCTCGACGACGAAGCCGCCCTCGTCACGGCGCACCCCGGTGACCGCGCGGTCGCGTTCCACGTCCAGGTCCGCCGCCAGCCGGTCGACGAGCGTCGACAGCCCTCCACGCAGCGTCTGGAACACCGGGCCGGCAGGAGCACCCGGGTGCCCCGGGCCACCGGCGGACCGATCGCGGCGCGCCAGGGCGCGCAACAGAGAGCGCTGCGACGCCAGCGCGAACAGCGGGGGAACCGTCGCGCGGGCACTGAGCTGGTCGGCCCGCCCGGCGTAGACACCGCCGAGCAGCGGTTCGACCACGTGATCGACGACCGCGGACCCGAATCGTGCACCGACCAGCTCGGCGACGCTCACGTCATCGGCCGTCACCGGCCTCCCGATCAGCGGTTCGAGCCCGGCCCGCAGCACCCCACGAAACGGCACCGCACCGGAGCGCGCGAGGGCCAGGACACTGCCCGGCACCCCCATCAGCGTCGCCTCGGGCAGGCGCCGCAGACGGCGTCCCCGGGCCAGCAGCACCCGGCTGGTCGCCGGCGCCACGAGGTCGTCACCGAGCCCGACCTGCCGCGCCAGTCCGACGGCATGGGGTTGGCGCGCCAGGAACGCGTCCGCCCCGACGTCGAACGGCACACCGTCGAACACGATCGTGTGCACCGCCCCGCCGAGCCGGGACGAGGCCTCGAGCACGCGCACCTCTGCGTGCTCGCGCAGGTGCCAGGCAGCGGCGAGCCCGGTGAGGCCGGCACCGATGACCACGACCCTCCGAGGCGCCGACGATCCTTCGGCCACGGCGATCACGACGCGCGTGGGCCCACGACCCCCTCGTCGTGGACGAGTTCGACGATCCGCGCGAGCACGTCGGGGTCGGTCTGGGGCAGCACACCATGCCCGAGGTTGAACACGTGGTCGGGTCGTCCTCCAGCGGCGTCGAGCACGGCACGCACCCGATCGGCCACCTGAGGCCACGGCCCGAGACACACGGCAGGTTCGAGGTTTCCCTGAAAACCGACCCCCTCGGGAATCCGTCGTCGACCCTCGGCAAGTGGCACCCGCCAGTCGACACCGACGACGTCGGCACCACTGCGGCCCATCAGTCCCAGCAGTTCCCCGGTCCCCACCCCGAAGTGGATGCGGGGCACCCCGAGGTCCGCGAGTCCCTCGAGGATCCGGCGGCTGTGGGGCAGCACGAACCGTTCGTAGTCGTCCGGGTGCAGGGCTCCCGCCCACGAGTCGAACAGCTGCACGGCCGACGCCCCGGCGAGCACCTGCTGGCGCAGGCTCACCTCGACGATGTCCGCGAGGCGTTCCATGAGCCCGTGCCACGTCTGGTCGTCGGAGAACATCAGCGCCTTGGTGCGCGTGTACGAGCGTGATGGCCCGCCCTCGATCAGGTAGCTCGCGAGCGTGAACGGCGCGCCCGCGAACCCGATGAGCGGGACCGTCAACTCCTCGACGAGGATTCGCACCGTGTCGAGCACGTGGGCGATGTCCTCGGGTTCGAGCACCCGGAAGCGGTCGAGGTCGGCGACCGTGCGCACGGGCTGCTCCACGACGGGTCCGACGCCGGGCTGGATCGTCACCCCGACACCGATGGCCTGCAGTGGCGTCACGATGTCGGAGAAGAGGATCGCCGCGTCGACGCCGTAGCGCCGTACCGGCTGGAGCGTCACCTCGGCAGCGAGTTCGGGCGTGTTGACCACCGCCTCGAAGTCGTGCTGCTCGCGCACCGCCCGGTACTCGGGCAGCGCCCGGCCGGCCTGGCGCATGAACCACACCGGAACGTGCTCGTGGGGCGCGCCGCGACACGCACGGATGAACGCGCTGTCGGCATGACGGTCCACGCGGCACCTCGGGGTGATGTGCGCCGACGGTACCCGCGCGCCATCCGCGGATCGCCCGCGCGGTCACACGACCGGAGACAGTCCCCCGTCGATGTTGATCGCGGCACCCGTGACGAACGACGCCTCATCGGACACCAGGAAGTTGATGAGCGCAGCGGCCTCCTCGGCGTCACCGACACGACCCAGCGGGATGCCCACCTTCCGGGCGAGGTCGTCGTAGAACTCGTCGAGCGTGCCGGGTTCGCCCGCATCCTCCCAACGTCGCTGCATCTGCCGCGACCGGATCCGGCTGACACAGACCGCGTTGACGAGGACACCGTGGGGCGCAAACTCCTTCGACAGCGCCTTGGTCAGGGCCATGCCCGCCGCGCGTGACACCGAACTGGGGTGCGAGGCACCACCCGGATGTTTCGCGGAGATCGACAGCACGTTGACGATGCGTCCGCCCTCCTCGCGCGCGAGCAGGTCGGCGATCAGCCTGCGCGACAGCCGGATCGCACTGAACAGCTTGAGGTCGAGGTCCGCGACCCACTCCTCGTCGCTGACCTCGAGGAAGCGGGTGTGGTGGGACGTGCCGACGTTGTTGACCAGCGCGTTGAGTGGCCCGAGCGCGCTCGTCGCCTCGTCGTACAGGCGCTGGACCTCATCGGCGTCCCGGCAGTCGGCCGCGATCCCGACGATCCGCCCGGTGTCGTCCGGGTCGATCTCGGCGACCGCATCGGCGAGATCCTCCGCACCTCGGGCGCAGATCGCGACCCGGGCCCCCTCGGCAAACAGGCGGGCAGCCGTCGCCTTCCCGATGCCGGCACTCGATCCGGTGATCAGTGCGGTCACGGCGTCCTGACGTCCCACGGTCTCTCCTGCGCTCCCGGCGGATCGCACGAGGCTAATGGGAGGCACCTCCCGGCGACGCACCGGTACGCCGGGCCACGAGCCAGGTGAACGGCTGTTGGACGCCAGCCGGCGTGACGTGCACCTCACGCCGGCTGCTGACCGCCTCGAACGCCGGAGCGAGGGCACGGGCCAGCGTCTGCGCATCGTGTCGACGCACGGACAGCCCCGAGCACGACTCCGGTCCGTCGAGCGCGAACGTGGCCACCACGAGCCACCCGCCGACCTCGACGGCGTCAGCTGCGGTGCGCACGTACGCCTGTCGGTCGCCGGCGGACGTGAGGAAGTGGAACACCGCCCGGTCGTGCCACAGTCGGAACGTGCGTCCCGGCAGCCACCGGCGCACGTCGGCCACGATCCAGCCGACCTGCGACGCCCGATCACCCAGACGCTGGCGGGCGACCTCGAGCGCACGCTCCGACACGTCGAGCACCGTCACGTCCGACCAGCCGCGGTCGAGCAGTCGGTCCACCAGCGTCGACGCCCCTCCACCCACGTCGACGACACCGTCCCGACGATCCAGATCCCGTGCGTCGATGAGTTCGAGCGACGTCGTCGGTTCCGACTGGAACCAGCTCACCTCGTCGACGGCACGCGTGGCATACACGTCGTCCCAGTGTCCGGTCGTGTCCGCAGCCGTCGACATGTCGTCCTCTCCGTGACGCGGCTCCACAGTCTTGCACGCCCCCCGGGCGTACACGCCCGTGATCACGCGGACCTTGGTGGTGTGACGTGAGATGTGGCAGGGTCCGCACTCGTGGCACGGGAGCCACCGGGAGGACGGACCTCCGCGGCCGTCCGCGACGACTGGGAGAATCGCTCGATGAACAGCAGCCAGGGAATCATCGCCGACCTCCGCGACGAGGTCGCGACCATCACGATCGACAGTCCGGGACACCTCAACGCCGTGAACGGCGCGATGATGGTCCAGCTGGCCGAGGCGATCACCCGTGCCGAGGAGCAGAAGTGCGTACTGCTGCGACTCCGCGCCAACGGCCAGGACTTCAGCATCGGTCGTGAGCACTTCGAGTCTCCGCGCGCGGAGACCGGCACCATCTCCCCGGCCGACTGGACCCAGCTCGCCGTCGACGTCTTCGGGGCCGTCGCGAACTTCTCGGGCATCTCCATCGCCGAGGTCCGAGGCTCCGCGTTCGGGTTCTCCGCCGCGCTCGCGCTGCGGCTCGACCTGTGCGTCGCGTCACAGGACGTGCGTTTCGCGTTCGACGAGATCTCCAAGGGCTTCGCTCCACGACTGGTCATCGGTCAGATGCTCGGGCTGCTCGACGAACGCACCGTCATGAAGCTCGTCGTCACCGGTCGCGCCATCGACGCCGATGAGGCGTTCGCCAGAGGGCTCATCTCCTACCTGGTGCCCGATGACCTGCTGGCCACCCGTACCGATGCGCTGATCGAGGAGCTGCTCCAGCTCGACGCCGACGGCCTGCGCAACGGCAAGCGCTACATCCACGAACTGCGCACCGTGCCCGTGTCCGACCGCGGCGAGTTCACGACGGATCGTGTCCACTCCGACTACGACCGAGGCGCTCCCCGCCTGTAGAAGGCGCCCCCGCCTGGTGAAGGCGCCCCCGCCTGGTGAAGGCGCCCCCGCCTGGTGAAGGCCCCCCGCCTGCAGGTGCCGCCCGTCCACAACGCGCTCCATGCACTTCCAGCGCATGTCACACCCCCATGCGAACATGTGTTCCATGGAGACCGCACCCGCCACCACCCCACCGGCCGACCACCCCCTCGGTCCGGCCGACGCCGACGTGCCGGCGCACACCGACGTGCCCGTCCACACCGACGTCCCGCCCCGGGATCCCGCCGACCGCGCAGCCGAACTCTGCCCGCCGCTGGCCGAGCTGGTCGACACGCTGCGTGCGTCCGACCGGCTCGCCGCGAAGGCCGTGCGACTCCTCTCCCGGCTACAGGAGTCCGGCGAGTGTGAGGCCACCACCGGCCTGCCGATCGAACTGTGGCTCGCCGGCGCGGCCCGGCGAACCCGATCGGACCGACGCATGCTGGAGACCGCCGCCGACACGCTCCGGCGGCTCCCCGCGGTCGCCGATGCGTTCGACCGCGGTCTGCTCTCGTGGAGTCAGGTCCGGGCGATCGCGCTGAAGTGCGAACGCCTGCCGACGCCGTGGTGCCGTGTCGTCGACGACGCGCTCGCCCCACACGTGCAGGACCTGTCCGACGCCGAGCCCGACGCACTGCTCCACCTCATCTCCCAGGCACTGGCGACCATCGAACGGCCGTCCGACAAGCCGTCGACCGGCCCCCGCGACCGGTTCGTGCACCTGCAGCCCCGACTCGAAGGGGGCGGTCGCATCTTCGGAGAGCTCGACGCACTCGCCTTCGGGGTCGTCGACCGGGCGACCGACCCGGGGCCACCACCCGCCACGGCGCCCGACGAACCCGTCGGCCGCACGCAGGGTCGTCGTCGTGCCGATCGGCTGGTCGACCTCCTCGCCCGCAGCCTCGCGGGCAATTCGCGCTCCGCGAACCCCAACGACGCCACCCGCGACGGCCATGACGGTCACGACGGTCACGACGGTCACACGTCCGGAGACGGCGAACCCGAGCAGCGCGACGGTCCAGCTTCGGGTCCATCCGACCGCCGTGCGGACGCACCGACACTGCCGATCGCTCCCACCCTGCTGATCAACGTCGACCTCACGACCCTGCTGGGACTGGGTGACGCCCACGCAGAGGTCCTCACCACCCTCACCGGCGGCAGGATGCGTGTCGACGCCGCCACACTTCGCCGGCTCGTCGACCAGGGTGGGGCGGCCGCTCGTGCCATCGTGTTCGACGACGTCGGTCGCGTCGTCGGGGTGGGGCGCCGCGCCCGCATCCCGCGCGCGTGGATGCGCGACGCGATCCTTGCGCGCGATGCGGTGTGTGCCGAACCGTGCTGCGAACGCTCTGCGACGATCTGCGACGTGGACCACGTCCGGCCCTGGAACCGCGACGGAACCACCGACCTGTCGAACCTCCAGCCCCTGTGCGCACCGAGCAACCGCTCCGGCCCCAAGGACGCCTGGCAGGTCACGGCCCTCGACGACGGCACGCGGCGTTGGACCCACCGGGACACGGGCCTCTCCATGCGCACTGTTCCGGCCAGCCGCAGACTTCGAATCCAGGCACCGGACGGCGACGACCCTCCGTCAGATGCAGGTGCGCACATCCCGTTCTGAACCGAACAGCCCTCCGCGCATCATCCACGCACGTGGCAGGCAGCGCCGATCCACCCGAGGCCGGCACTGACTGCCGCGTGCCTGACCCGGGTGTCGGCAGGTGGGGCAACGCCGGCGCTCCGCCCCGTCGGGCGTAGAGTCTCCGATGCCTCTCGCCTGCGCACGCTGCCTCTGGACCCCTGTCGGAGCCCACCATGGGATCACCTGCCGCATGGCACCCAGACCCGACCGGAAACCACGAGGGCCGCTACTGGGACGGCACGCACTGGACCGAGCACGTCGCGAACCAGGGACGGGTCACGTCCGATCCGTTGGACCCGCTCGCGGCGTTGGCAGACCCGCTGCAGCTGCAGATCGAGCGGATCGACCGACAGATCCACGAACTGCAGGCCGAACGCGACGTCCTGAGCCGGGCACTTGCAGACGTCGCCACGCCGCCGGTCCCATCTCCGGAGCACGGCCACGGCCACGACGCGGCCGCATCGCCTCACACCGCGCTCGACGCCGGCGGTCCGGTCCCGGCGGATCCGCCGCCTCCCTCCGGCAACCCGGTGTGCGACGACGCACCGCCGCCGACCCCGCCACGATCACGGAGATCGGGATTCGCCGCCTTCCTGGCGACTGCCGGCGTGTTCCTGCTCGCGGCGGCCGCACTCACCTTCACCGCGGCGAGCTGGGCCCTGATGAGCACGACCGCCCAGTTCGCACTGCTGATCGGGGTCACGGTCGCCACCGCGTACCTCTCGGTACGGCTCGATCGACGTGAGCTCATCGGGGTGGGTGCGGCCGTCGGAGTGCTGGCGGTGGTGCTCGCCGCTGTCGCCATCTGGGGAGCACGACGGGCCGGTGCTCCGTGGCCGTCGTCGTTCACGTGGCCCATCGCTGCGTTCGCGGCGACCATCGTGGGCGCGACGCTCGCCCGGTGGTCGTTGCGCGCGGTGACCACCGCCGCAGCGATCTCGCTGCTGACCGCCGGGAGCACCCTTGCGGTCGCGATCGACACCCACGTCGACCTCGGCGTGACGGGTATGTCGCTGCTCGTCACCGGATTTGCCGTACTCATCGGGGCGACGACCCGCACCTGGCGGACCATGCTCGCCCGGCGAACGATCGTCGTTGGCGCACTCGCGGGACTGACGGTCGCAGGGCTGCTTGCTGCGACCGCGCCCGCCGATCCTTCAGCCGGAGTGCCGGGGGCCATCGGTGCCGCCCTGCTGGCCACTGCCGTACTCGTCGTGGCCGCACGCTGGTCGGTGGCGAGTGTGGCGTCGATCGGCCTGATCGCCACGGTGACGGTGATGACGCTCGCCCACCGATTCGGACCCCCAGCCGGTCTCGTCGACGGTCCGAGTCCTGCGGTCTGGCTGGCTGCCGGCATCGGCCTCGCTGCGATCGCCTGGAGTTCGCTGCTACTCGATCGCAGGCGGAGGATCGCCCTGGGGATCGGTGCCGTTCCCACTGCCATCGCCGTGCTCGCCGCGATGCTGCTTGCCGTGGAGACCACCGGCATCCGAGTGTTCACATCGCTCGATGGCGACGCCGCTGCGCTCACCGATCCGTGGGTGGCCGCAGGGGTGGCACTGGGGGCCGTCGCGCTCACGGCCGTGATCCGTCGCCCGTCGATCGTCGGCGGCCTCACCGCTCTGGTCGCCATCACGACGGCCGGCGCACTGCCGTCCATGGCGGCATGGCTCCTGCTCATCGGCGTGGGCATCGGCATGCGGGTGGTGGCCACCAGGACGCGGGCCAGCGCGTTCGTCCCGCTCGGACTGGGGATCGCGGCGATCGGATTCGTCGCAGCCGACGGTTCCCTGCTGCCGATCGTCACCATCACCGCCGCGCTCCTCGGCGCCTGGGTGACCGTGTCGAGCGACGACGCGCCACGAACGATCGCGGCCAGCTACACGGTCCTGGGGGTCGCGCTGGTGGTGGCCACCCCCCGCGCCGCGCTCCAGGTCGACCGCGCCCAGCTGCTGACCGTCGCGTTGGTCACCGGACTGGCGGGCGCAGCGATCGCGGCGCGCTGGCGTGACGATCCGTTTCCCACCAGTTCGATCGTCGCGCTCACGGTGCTCACCATGACGGTGCCGACCTTCGCATCGGGTCAGCGTGCCGCCGGACTGCTCGTGATCCTCGCGGGCATGGGATGGCTGGTGCTGGCGCTGCAGGGCGATCGACTGGCGGCATGGATCGCAGCGGCGGTGGCGTCGATCGGCTCGGTCGTCGTCCTGGACGATGTGGGAATCGAGACCATCGAGGCCTACACGGTCGGTCCAGCGATCCTCTTCGCGATCGTCGGCATCATGTGGCTCATGCGCGACGACGCGGTCGGCTCCGTGCCTGCGCTGCTGCCTGCCCTCACCATCGCACTGGTGCCGAGCCTCGTCGTGCTGGCGAATGACCCACGTGTGGTGGCTCGGCTGGTCGGACTGACGATCGCGGCCGGCGCGCTCGCACTCGTCGGCGTGATCGGCCGGCTCACCGCCCCGACGGGCGCGGCAGTGATCGTGGCGATCTGGGTGGCGCTGAGTCAGGTCGGCATCGTGCTGCGCACGGTCAACCCCCTGATCCTGTTCGTCGTCGTCGGCACCCTGCTCGTCTGGCTCGGGGCAGGCCTTGAACGACAACGACGCCGGGCACGCCAGCTCGTACGACACCTCAGCCAGTTCCGCTGACGCTGTGCGGATCCTGTACGGACCCCGTGCGGCCGATGCGGGCCGTGCGCAGACTGGCGAGGGCCGAAGAATGAGAAGACCCCTGCTCAGACGGGGTGTGGTGGAGGAGTCGGCCGATAAGCCGGATTCTGTCCCCGCTCTCGCGGGTGGCGACCATCTGTCTGGGACGTCGGTCACCCGACGCCTCGTGCGGTCCACCTGGGACACGTCGACGGGCCGCCGGTGGTCCCTGCTTGACCTTGCTCCGGGTGGGGCATGCCCAGCCACGACGGTCACCCGCCGTGCTGGTGAGCTCTTACCTCACCGTTTCACCCTT
>JBBDIX010000027.1:0-33550 GCA_040880235.1 Nitriliruptoraceae bacterium | reverse complement strand
ACGGCGAAGAAGGCGACCGCGAAGAAGGCGACCGCGAAGAAGTCGACGGCGAAGAAGTCGACCGCGAAGAAGTCCACCTCTTGACCGATGGTGGGAATGCCCACGACCCCTCCGAGGGCACGACGGCAGGGGCGCCGGTCGACGACGTCCTCGACGACCTGCGTCAACGGATCGAGCGCATCGAGTCGCTCGAACTCGCGGAACGTGTGCCCGCCCTCGAACAGGTCAACGACGGACTCGTCCGGACGCTGGGTGAGCTCGACGATCTCTAGGCATCGTGAGGGCCACGGCGAGGTGTCACGCTGAGCGCGGCGCGGCGGCGGCTCGACGCCGAACTCGTCCGCCGCCAGCTTGCCGAGACGCGAACCCAGGCGCACGAGACGATCCGTGCAGGTCGCGTCACGGTCAATGGCGCACCGGCGGCCAAGCCGGCCACGATGGTCCTGCCCTCCGACGCCATCACGGTCGAGCGCCCGGCGCACCCCTACGTCAGTCGCGGGGGCGTCAAGCTGGCTCGCGCGCTGGACCACTTCGCGGTCGATGTCGCCGGTCGCCGGTGTCTCGATGCCGGCGTGTCCACCGGAGGGTTCACCGACTGCCTGCTGCAGCGCGGTGCCCGCCACGTCCAGGCCTTCGACGTGGGCTACGGGCAGGTGCACGAACGCATCCGGACGGACGCTCGGGTCACGATCCGGGAGCGCACCAACGTTCGCCACCTCACCGCCGACGACGTGGCACCGCCGGGGCCCGACCTGATCGTCGCGGACCTGTCGTTCATCTCGCTGCGTCTGGTGCTCGGGGTGCTCTTCTCTGTCGCCAAACCCGACGCCGAGGCCGTGGTGCTGGTCAAGCCTCAGTTCGAGGCGCGCCGCGAGGACGTGGGCCGTGGCGGGGTGGTCCGGGATCCGGTGGTGTGGAGGCGCGCGCTGCAGGGCGTCGCCGACGCGGCCCGGACGTCGGGGCGTGACGGGTTCGACGCGGTGTCATCACCGATCACCGGCGCTGCCGGAAACGTCGAGTTCCTCGCGCACCTGTTCGTCGTCGCGCCGGGATCCCCGGGCTACCGTGACGGCGGCTTGCAGGACGTCGACGCCTGCATCGCCGCCGCGATCGAGGAGGTCGATCGGTGACCACCCGGTCCGTAGGCCTGGTCATCCACGCCGGACGTGAGGGCTCGATCCTCGTCGCCGCGCGAGCAGCCGAACTGCTGCGCGCCCGGGGCGTGAAGGTCGTCGTGGCCGACGACTCCCGGATCGAGGAGGGGCAGGGCGACAGGCTCGCCGACGTCGCACCGATCGTCGATGCCGCCACCTTCTCCAGCACCGTGGACCTCGCCATCTCGTTCGGGGGCGACGGGACGTTCCTGCGGGCCGCACACCTGTGCCGCCCGTCGGCGACACCGATCCTCGGGGTGAACCTGGGTCGGCTCGGCTTCCTGGCCGAGATCGAGGTCGACGACCTCGACGACGCCATGTCGGCCGTCGCCGACGGCCGATGGATCGTCGAACGCCGTTCGACCCTGACGCTGTCGATCGACGTCGACGGCCGGCCCCTGGACCCAGGTCCGGCGTCCGGGACTGGCGGGTTCGGCGGGTGGGCGCTCAACGAGGTGTCGGTCGAGAAGACGGCACGTCAGCGGCTGCTGCTCATGGACGTGTCCATCGGTGGGCAGCTCTTCGCAAGGATGTCTGCCGATGCGCTCGTCGTCGCCACGTCGACAGGATCCACGGCCTACGCCCTGTCAGCGGGCGGCCCGATCCTCTCCCCACGGATCGACGCCACCCTCGTCGTGCCGGTCGCCCCGCACTCCCTGTTCGACCGCACCGTGGTGGCGGCACCCGACGAGCCCGTCGAGGTGCAGCTCGTCGACGACCAGCCTCCGGCGCTGGTGTCGTGTGACGGACGGGACCCGCGCGAGGTGCCGGCCGGTGCACGGATCGTGGTTCGCGGCGGCGGTTCCACCGTCCCGATCGCCCGCCTGTCGAAGCTCGAGTTCTTCGGCCTCGTGCGGCGCAAGTTCGGCCTCAGCTGAACTCGGTGTCCACCGCCCGGCGCGAACCCGCAGAGATCCGTCCCAGGCCACCTGTAGCCTTCGGTCGGTGCACGGTCGGTGAACGGTCGGTGCACGAGAGCGCGACGTCGAAGGGGATCCGGAGTGATCGAGGAGCTCCACATTCGCGGACTCGGTGTCATCGAGTCGGCAACCCTGCGCCTTGCCCCTGGACTGACCGTGGTGACGGGGGAGACCGGGGCCGGCAAGACGATGCTCGTCACGGCGCTCGAACTGCTGCTCGGCGCGCGCTCGGACACCAACCTGGTCCGCACCGGGACGAGTGGGGTGCTCGTCGAGGCGGTCATCGACCCCGCGCCCGAGCAGGCGCTGCCGTGGCTCGACAATCCCGGTGATCCGCTGATCGTGTCTCGGGAGATCCCGGTCGACGGGCGCTCACGAGCTCGCGTCGGTGGGCGACTGGTTCCGGCCGCGACGCTGGCAGAGCTGCTTGGCACGCAGGTCGAGGTCCACGCCCAGCACGAACACGTCCGACTCGCACGGCCCGACGTGCAGCGTGCCCTGCTCGATCGATACGCCGGCGACGTGCACCAACGAACCGTTGACCGGTATCGGCACCAGCACACAGAGTGGCGTGCGCTCGTGGACCGCCGCGATCAGATCGTGTCCGACGCGCAGGCCCGTGCCCGCGAGCTCGATCGTCTCCGGTTCGAGGTCCGTGAGATCGACGGGGCCAAGGTCGACCCGGCCGTCGATGGCGACATCGATCGCGAACTGCAGGTCCTGGAGCACGCAGACGAACTGCGTCTCGCAGTCGCGTTGGCGGCGGAGGCGCTCGACAGCGAGCACGCGGGACAGGTGCTGGGAGAGGCCGTCGCCGCCATGCGACGTGTGGAGGTCGACGACCCCCACCTCGACGAACTGCGTCAACGCCTCGACGCCGCCGTGGCCGACGTGACGGAGCTTTCGACCGATCTGCGTGATCACGCCGACGGGATCGAGGCCGATCCGCGACGGCTCGCGGAACTGCAGGAGCGACGACACCTGCTCGGCACGCTGATGCGCAAGTACGGCGACGACCTGGCGACCGTGCTCGCGTACTCCGCCGAGGCACACGAACGCATCGAGGCGCTGGAGGCCGAGGAGGCCGACGCCGGGGAGCTCGACGAGCGCATCGATGCCCTGCGATCCGAACTGGAGTCGCTCGCTGCGGACGTCCATCGAGGACGTGACGCTGCAGGGGAGCACCTGGCCGGAGAGGTCGACGGACACCTCGCAGACCTCGGCATGCCCCATGCCCGGGTCACCGTCGAGGTCGAGGCACTCACCGACACCCTGTACGCCGACGGGGCCGATCGGGTCACGTTCCTGCTCGCCGCGAACCCGGGAGAACCCGCCCGTCCCATTGCTCGGGCGGCGTCGGGCGGTGAACGGTCTCGCGTGTCGCTCGCGATCGAGGTCGCGCTCGCCGGGGTCGACGATGCGCGCGTGCTGGTGTTCGACGAGGTCGACGCCGGTATCGGCGGAGCGACGGCGATGGCCGTGGGGGAGAAGCTCGCCATGCTCGCTCATGGCGACGGGGACGACCGCCGCCAGGTGTTGTGTGTGACGCACCTCGCACAGCTCGCGGCGTTCGCCGACGTCCATCACGTGGTGGAGAAGGGCGTCGCCGACGGCCGGACGGTGACGACGAGTCGGCAGATCGCCGAAGACGACCGCGTCGGAGAACTGTCCCGGATGCTGGGCGGTGACGCCTCTGCGGTCGAGGGTCGTGAGCATGCGCGCAGCCTGCTCGACCAGGCGATCGCGCGGCGTGCAGGCTGAGCCCGGGTCGTTGGCTTCGGCTGTGACGGGGCGCTACGGTCGCTCGGGCCGCGCCAGCGGTCCATTGGACCGCCAGGAGGTCGCGGGTGACGAGCGGTACGCACGAGGTCCGACACATCTTCGTGACCGGCGGTGTCTCGTCCGCCCTGGGCAAGGGAATCACTGCGGCGTCGCTCGGGCGACTCCTCAAGGCGCGGGGTCTGCGCGTCACCCTGCTCAAGCTCGATCCGTACATCAACGTCGATCCGGGCACGATGAACCCGTTCGAACACGGCGAGGTGTTCGTCACCGATGACGGAGGAGAGACCGACCTCGACCTCGGACACTACGAACGCTTCATCGACGAGAACCTGTCGCGTGGCTCGTCCGTGTCATCGGGACAGGTCTGGTCCGAGGTCATCTCCAGGGAGCGTCGGGGCGACTACCTGGGCAAGACCGTGCAGGTGATCCCGCACATCACCGACGAGATCAAGGCTCGCATCACGGCGGTCGCGCACGACGTGGACGTGGTCATCACCGAGGTGGGCGGGACCGTCGGCGACATCGAGGGACTGCCGTTCCTCGAGGCGATCCGTCAACTCCGGCACGACGTCGGCAGGGACAACATCCTGTACGTCCACTGCGCGCTCGTGCCGTGGATCGCCGCGTCGGGCGAGCTCAAGACCAAGCCGGCCCAGCACTCGGTCCGGGAACTGCGGTCGATCGGCATCCAGCCCGATGTCCTGGTGCTGCGCAGCGACCGTGCCATCGACCAGGGGCTCAAGCACAAGGTCGCCCTGCAGTGCGACGTCGACGAGTCGGCCGTCATCTCCGCCGTCGACCAGGCATCGCTCTACGAGGTACCGCTCGCGATGCGCGAGGAGGGGCTCGACCGCGTTGCCGTCCAGCGCCTGCGCCTCGGGGACGCCACGCCCGACCTCGCCGAGTGGGAACGGCTCGTCTCCGACGTGCGTGGCGCCCGAGACCACGTGACGATCGCCATCGTGGGCAAGTACGTCGACCTGCCCGACGCCTACCTGTCGGTCGTGGAGGCGCTGCGTCACGGGGGAATCGCCAACGGGGTGACGGTGTCGATCCGCTGGGTCGCGTCCGACGACCTCGATCCCTCGATCTCGACGGAGACCTCCTCGACGGCGGAACGCCTGCTCGCCGGCGTCGACGGCATCCTCGTTCCCGGTGGTTTCGGGGTGCGAGGCGTCGAGGGCAAGATCGCCGCCATCCGCCATGCTCGCGAGCAGGGCATCCCGTTCCTCGGGCTGTGCCTCGGCCTGCAGCTCGCCGTGGTCGAGTTCGCCCGCTCGGTCGCCGGCATTCCTCGGGCCAACTCGTCGGAGTTCGATCCGCAGACGCCGGATCCCGTCATCGACCTGATGCTCGACCAGCGTGACGTGACGAACATGGGCGGCACCATGCGGCTCGGGTCGTACCCCGCCGAACTCGTGCCCCGCTCGCTCGTCCGGGCCATGTACGGCCAGGCGCGCGTGGAGGAACGACACCGTCACCGCTTCGAGTTCAACAATGCGTACCGGGAACGACTCGAGACCGCAGGGCTGGTCCTGTCGGGTCTCTCCCCGGACGGCTCTCTCGTCGAGTTCGTCGAGCTCGACGATCACCCCTGGTTCGTCGCGACCCAGGCCCATCCCGAGTTTCGCTCTCGACCGACGCGCCCCCACCCGCTGTTCGCCGGGTTCGTCGGAGCCGCCCTCGGACACCTGCGTCAGGCGCTCGGACGCCTTCCGGTGGAGCTCGACGAGCCGACCGCCGGCGAGGTCGCCTCGGCGATCGGATCCGACGTCGGAGAGTCCAGCGCATGAGTGCGCAGGCCCCCGACGGCCACGCAGGCCGGTTCGACACCCTCGACACGGCCGAGCAGTACACCGGGTACTCGCGGGTCCTGCTCGAGACGGTACGAACGCCTGACGGGCGAGAGGTCGTGCGCGAGATCGTCGATCACGACGATGCCGTGGCGGTCGTCGCCCTGACCGATGCCGACGAGGTGGTCCTGCTTCGCCAGTATCGACAGCCGGTACGTGGCCACCTGCTGGAGATCCCGGCAGGGACCCTCGACGTGGAGGGCGAGGAGCCGGAGGTGGCGGTCCGGCGCGAGCTCGCCGAGGAGGCCCAGTTGCAGGCCACCGATCTCGAGCACCTCACGACGTTCCACAACTCGGCCGGGTGGTCGACCGAACGGACCCACCTGTACCTCGCCAGGGGCGTGTCGCCCGCGCCCCTGCCGGAGGGCTTCGTCCTGGAGGACGAGGAGGCCGACATGGAGATCGTGTACCTGGACTTCGAGGTCGCGGTCCGACAGGCGCGGCAGGGCGAGATCGCCGATGCCAAGACGGCGCTCGGTCTGCTGCTCGCCGCCGAGCGCCGCTGATCACCGTCGGATCGCTGCCGTTCGGACGGGGTCGTGGTCGCGTGGCCTGAGAGCCGTCGGTACGCTCGATCATGGCCGTCCCGGAGACGCCGATGCCGCTGTCGGAACACGAACAACGGATTCTCGCAGAGATCGAGCGTCAGCTCGCCGAGGAGGATCCCCGATTCGTCGCGCGTGCGCGCCGGGTACGCGGTTGGTCCCGGACCCTGCGTGTCCGCCTCGCCGCGGTGATGGCCGTCCTCGGACTGGCCGGAGTGCTGTCACTCGTCTTCTCGATCGCCTTCGCCGCCGTGGGCATGGTCCTGCTGTTCGGCGCGATCGTCCTCGCCGCCACCACGGTCGCCGATGGTCCACGCACGGCCGATCGCTCGTCCGACTGACCGGTTCGCCGGCGTACGACACCTGAGGATCCCGCGACACGCGATTCTCCCTCTTGCATTCCGGACGTCCGCGATCGTGGCGTCCACCACTGTCCTCCACGCGTTCACCACTCGACGGGCCCGTGGCGTGCTCTTTCGTGTACTTCTGATGCACGACATGGCGCGGTGTTCGTGCCCGTGGCCGCGCTGATGCCGCCAGGGGATGCGTGGTCGAGACGACCTCCTGGACGGGGTGATTCCGCAAGATCTCGTTGTCACGCTTGCTGGTGGAGCGTGCATGGCGTACGGTGGAGGAATGTGGAGGGATTTCCCGCAATGGGGAGTCCGGGTGGTGAGGTCAGCCATCCTGTGGAAGTGAGGTCAGGGCGGTGTTCCTCGGAGAGCATCAGCACACGCTGGATGCGAAGGGGCGGGTGATCCTCCCGTCGCGCTTTCGCGATCGCCTGGCCAGTGGACTCGTCTTCGTCCCGTCCCAGGACCGCTGCATCGACGTGTATCCGTTGACGGCCTTCGAACGGCGCATGGAGGAACTCCGATCCGTGCCCCGCGAGGACCAGCGCGCACGTGCGTACCTGCGCGTCCTGATCGCGGGTGCCCACGAGGAGAGGCCGGACTCGCAGGGTCGGGTGACGATCCCCGGCCGCCTGCGTGACTACGCCGGGCTCACGCGTGATCTGACGGTCAACGGCGCCGACGAGAAGGTCGAGATCTGGGACCGGGGTCTGTGGGACTCGTACCGGCAGACCGCCGAGGAGGCCTTCGCCACCCTCGACGGTCCGTTCGCGGGGTTGTGACGATGATGACCACCGCTGCGCCACACGTTCCCGTGATGGTCGACCGTGTCACCGACCTGCTCGCCACGGCGCCAGACGGCGTCGTCGTCGATGGCACGGTCGGTGCGGGTGGCCATGCGGGCGCCGTGCTGCGGGCCCGGGTCTCGCGCCACGGCTCGGCGCGGCTGGTCGGCATCGACCGCGATCCCGTCGCACTCGAACTCGCGCGGGAACGACTCGACGTGCCCGGTGCCGACGTGGATCTCGTGCGTGCTCGTTTCGACCGCATGGGCGACGTGCTCGACGAACGCGGCATCGGCCGGGTCGCCGGGGTCCTGCTCGACCTTGGCCTGTCATCGATGCAGCTCGACCATGCGGAGCGCGGATTCAGCTATCGCTCCGAGGGCCCGTTGGACATGCGGATGGACCCCGACGGGGTGCTCACGGCCAGCGACGTCGTCAACACCTGGACGGCGAGCGACATCGCCCGCGTCCTACGGCACCACGGCGACGAGCGCTTCGCCGATCGGATCGCCCACGCGGTCGTCGCGGCGCGGCCGATCACCTCGACGACCGACCTCGCCGAGGTGGTGCGCGACGCGATCCCTGCGGCGACGAGGCGGACCGGAGGGCATCCCGCGACCCGCACCTTCCAGGCGTTGCGGATCGCGGTCAACGATGAACTCGAGGCACTCGACGGGGTGCTCGACATGGTGGTGGACCGCCTGGTCGAGGGCGGTGTCGCGGTCGTCCTGAGCTACCACAGCCTCGAGGATCGTCGGGTGAAGCAGGCCTTTGCCCGTGCGGCCCGGGGATGCATCTGCCCGGTGGGTCTCGCGGTGTGCGCCTGTGGTCGGTCGCCGCGGGTGGAACACCTGGTGCGTCGGCCCGAGCGGCCGGGCGACGCCGAGGTCGCCGAGAACCCCCGCGCACGTTCGGCACTGCTGCGCGCCGTGCGACGCCTGGAGGTGGGCCCATGAGCGCGATCTCCGCGCCGATGCGTGGTTCCGCCGTCAGGGCGGCACCGGCTCGTGCCCGAACGCCGACGGCACCGGTGACGCCCGGCGCGTCCGCGCCCCCGTTGCGGGTGGTGCCCCGGGTCCGCCGACGACACGTGCTCGCGTACCTGCTGCTGGTCTGCGCCATCCTCGCGGGAGCCGTGTTCGGAGTCGTCGGACTCAGTGCGGCGGCCGCCGGTACGGCCGTCGAGGCACGTGATCTGCAGACGCGGATCGATGCCCACGAACGCGCCTACGGCCAGCTCGTCGCGCAGGTCGCCGCGCTCGAGGATCCTGCGCGCATCCGCGACATCGCCCACGAGCAGGGTCTCGTGCAGGCGTCGTCGTTCCGCCACCTGCAGGTCGAGCGTCCCCTGCCCGCGGATCGCGCCGTCGCGAACGGGCGGTCGGGGACGGTCAGAGGCATCGATGCGTACACGACTGATCGCGTCAAGTCCGTCCTGTCGCTGGGCGCTGGATGACCGCGACGGGCCCGCGGCCCGCGTCGAGCGGCACCCGGATCGGGCCCCGCGCCGCGGGACTGGCGTTCCGGCGGATCCGTTCGCTCGTGGTCGTGTACGGACTCTGCGTCCTGCTCGCCGTCGGGCAGCTGGTCAACATCCAGATCGTCAACGCCGAGGAGTACGCGGAGCGTGGCGCACGCCAGCGAGAACGCCTGATCGACCTGCCTGCGTCGCGTGGACGGGTCTACGACCGCAACGGTGAGGTCCTGGCGACGTCGGTCGACAGCGTCACCATCGTCGCCAACCCACGCGTGTTCCAACCGTGGGAATCGGAGCCGGGGACACGTGTGCTGCCCGCGGTCTCGATCGAGGAGGCGGCGGCTCGGATCGCGCCGGTCATCGGCCGCAGCGAGCAGCACGTGGCCGACCAGCTGTCGCGCGACAGCCACTTCGCCTACCTGTCTCGCCAGCTCGACTGGGAGGTCGGTGAAGCCGTCCGCGCACTGGGGATCCGCGGAATCGACGTGCTCACCGAGCCGCGACGCGAGTATCCCACCGGTGGGCTCGCTGCCCACGTGGTCGGATTCACCGACATCGACGGAGTCGGACTGCAGGGACTCGAGTCCGTCTATGACGACGTGCTCCGTGGACTGCCCGGACAGCTGGCCGTCGAACGGGCTCCCTCTGGTCTCGAGATCGCCTCGGGATTCCGGCGACTGACCGAGGCCGTGGCCGGGACGGACGTCGTGCTGACGCTCGACCGGGAGATCCAGCACGCGGCGGAGCGTGCCGCGGCCGCGGCCATCGAGGAGCACTCCGCGCTCGGAGCGAGCGTGGTGGTGCTCGACGCCCGCACCTTCGAGGTGTTGGCCATGGCATCGGCTCCCGGGTTCGATCCGAACGATCGCCAGCAGGTCGACGTGGAGGCATGGCGCAACCGGGCCGTGACCGACGCCTTCGAGCCGGGTTCCAGCCAGAAGGCGTTCACGTTCGCGGCGGCGATCGAGGAGGGACTCGTCGGTGCGGCGACCCGGATCGAGGTGCCCGCGACGCTGCAGGTCAGCGATCACGAGTTCTCCGACCTGTCGACACGTTCGACCCCGGACCTGAGCGTCGCGGAGATCCTCGAGCGATCGAGCAATGTCGGCACGATCATGATCGCGCAGCGGCTGGGTGCCGAGCGGCTCCATGACTACCTCCGGGCGTTCGGCTACGGCGAGCGCACGGGACTCGGCTTTCCGGGGGAGTCCGCAGGACAGCTGATGCCCCACGAGAACTGGTGGGGAACGTCCCTGCCGACGATCGCGATCGGCCAGGGGGTGGCGGTCACGCTGCTGCAGTTCGCCGCGGGTTACGGCGTGCTCGCGAACGACGGCGTGGCACTCGATCCGCGCCTGCTGCGAGGCACGATCGGACACGACGGCCGCCTCGTCCCCACGGCGACCACCGAGGGCCGGCGCGTCGTGTCTGCGGACACCGCCGCGGAGGTTCGTGGCATGCTCGTGCGGGCGGTGGACGGTGAGCAGGCGACGGGAACGCTCGCCCGCCTGCCGGGATACTCGGTGGGGGGCAAGACCGGCACCGCACGGAAGCCGAACACGGACGGACCCGGTTACTCGGACCAGTACGTCGCCACCTTCGCCGGGTTGGCCCCTGCGAGCGACCCGCGGATCATCGTCGCCGTGATGGTCGACGAACCGACCCCCATCTACGGCGGAGTCGTCGCTGCGCCCCTGTTCCGTGAGGTCATGCTCGCTGCACTGCGCGCGCGAGGGGTCCCGCCCGATCGTGCCGACGGGACCCTCGAGGCCGCGATCGGCGACGCCCGTGAGCAGGCCGTCGTTGCAGCCAGTCAGGAGACGCCGGTTGTCGACGGACTCGAGCCGGGGCCTGTCGACTGAGCGGATCCGCATGCGCTGGCCGTCCATCTGCCCGTCCGGACGGGTTCGAAGGTGCACGGACGCAGCAGGTCGTGGCGTTACGCTCGACGAGCGGCGACCGCGGCCGTGTGGGTACGCGTGTGCCGTGCCCGGAACTTCACCCCGAGGAGCAACGTGCCCGCGACCCTGGCCACCATCGCGGCGGACCTCGGCGCTGCCGGGCTGCTCGCCGGTGGTCCATCGCAGGCGGGTGATCCGCTGCTCGTGGACGCGACGCACGACAGTCGAGCGGTCCGACCGGGGGGGCTGTTCTGCGCGATTCCCGGCACCGTCACCGACGGTCACGACCATGTGGAGGACGCCGTCGCGCGCGGCGCGGGTGCCGTGCTGGTCGACCGTGAGGTGCACGTCGACGTCCCGAGCCTGCGTGTGACCGACGTGCGCGCGGCGACGGGCCCTGCCGCTGCGGCCATCCACGGGCATCCGAGCCACCGCCTGCGCGTCGTCGGGGTCACCGGCACCAACGGCAAGACGACCGTGGCCCACCTGCTCGAGTCCGCGTTCGGTGCGGCGGGCCTGGGCACCGGGCTGCTCGGGACCGTCGAGACCCGCATCCACGGTGAAGGAGAACCCGGCGGACGCACGACCCCGGAGGGAACCGACCTGCAGCGACTGCTCGCGCGCATGTGGGATCGTGGTGTGGACGCCGTGTCCATGGAGGTCTCGTCGCACGGGCTCGACCTGCACCGTGTGGACGGCACCCACTTCGCCGTCGGGGTGTTCACCAACCTGTCCCAGGACCACCTCGACTGGCACGAGACGATGGACCGGTACTTCGACGCCAAGGCACACCTCTTCGACCCCGGCCGGTGCGACCGGGCCGTGATCTGCATCGACGACGACTGGGGTCGACGACTCGTCGCTCGGATCGGCTCTGACGTCGACACCGTCGGCCGGTCCCCGGATGCAACGGTTCGGATCGTGGACGAACGGTCCACCCGGGCGGGCGCCACGGCGCAGGTCCGATGGGGCGAGGACACCCTCGAGGTCTCGACACGCCTCGTGGGCGCGTACAACGTCACGAATGCTGTGCAGGCCGTCGTGGCCGCGGTGCGAGCCGGTGTCGACGTGGCATCGGCGATCCACGGTGTGGCGAACACCTCCCCGATCCGTGGACGGCTCGAACGTGTCGACGCCGGACAACCCTTCGACGTCCTCGTCGACTACGCACACACGCCCGAGGCGATCCGAAGCGTCGTACATGCCGTGCGCGACACCCTCGAGGACGGCGGCCGGCTCGTGCTCGTGCTCGGGGCCGGCGGTGACCGAGACCGCGACAAGCGCGGGCCCATGGGGGCTGCCGCAGCGGGCGCCGACGTCGTGGTGGTCACCTCGGACAATCCCCGCAGCGAGGATCCCCTCGGGATCATCGACGCGATCGTCACCGGCGTGCGGGCCGCCGATCCACCGGTGCGGGTCGTCGTCGAGCCCGACCGCGAGGCCGCGATCGCGACGGCACTCGCCGAGGCAGGTGCGGGTGACGTCGTGGTGATCGCGGGCAAGGGTCACGAGACCACCCAGCAGTTCGCCGACCGGACCATCGACTTCGATGATCACCAGGTGGCCCGGCGTCTGCTGACGAGCAGCAACACGCCGGTGGGTTCCGAGGCCGCCTCATGATCGAGATGCCACTCGGGCGCATCGCGGAGGTCTGCGGAGGTACGGCCTCGGACCCCGGTCGGATCGTGCGCCAGGTGACCACGGACTCTCGACACGTCGAGCCCGACACCCTGTTCGTCGCACTGCGGGGAGATCGACACGACGGGCACGACTTCGTCGCCGCCGCGGTGGAGGCCGGCGCCGTCGCGGCGCTGGTCGAGCGACACCCTGGAGGCGACGTCCCGCACGTGCTCGTCGGCGATGCGTACGACGCGCTGGCGCGCCTGGCCCACGCCGTTCGCCTGGCGGTGGATCCGGTGGCAGTCGCGGTGACCGGTTCGGTGGGCAAGACCACCGTCAAGGACCTCGTCGCCCAGGGTCTCGGTGCCACGCATCTCGTGCACGCATCGCGTGCATCGTTCAACAACGAGATCGGGGTACCGCTCACCCTGCTCGGCCTCGACTCCGACACCGACGTCCTCGTGGCCGAGATCGGGGCTCGTCACGTCGGCGACATCGCGCCCCTCGCGGCGCTCGTCGAACCGGATGTGTCGATCGTCACTGCGGTGGCACCCGTGCACCTCGGTCCCTTCGGGGATCTCGCGTCGATCGCACGCACGAAGCAGGAGCTCGTCGAGGCGCTCGGACCTGCAGGCGTCGCGGTCCTCAACGTCGCCGACCCACGCGTCGCCGACATGGCGAGCGTCGCGCCCGGCGTCGTTCGTGTCTCGGCCGAGCCGGGGGCGGTCGACGCCGACGTCGGGGTCCGATCCGTCGTACTCGACGCATCGGCTCACGCGTGCCTGGACGTCCACACCCCGTGGGGCGACGTCGAGGTGCGCGCGCCGCTGCCGGGTCGACACCAGGTGGTCAACGTGCTGCTCGCGCTCGCGGCCTGTGGGCACGTGGACGGCAGCGTGGACAAGGCCGTCGGGGCCATCGAGGCCGCCCGTATCAGCGCCTGGCGGGGACAGGTGCTCGAGGCGGGCGGGGTGACCATCGTCGATGACACCTACAACGCCAACCCGACCTCGATGCGAGCCGCGCTCGACACCCTCGTCGACCTCGCTGCGGGACGCTCGACCACCGCCGTCCTCGGCGTCATGGCGGAGATGGGCGCCGGAGCGCACGATGCGCACGTCTCGATCGGCGAACACTGTCGCGCGCTCGGCGTCGACCGCGTCGTCGTCATCGGGACCGAGGCTGCAGGGATCATCGAGGGTGTCGAGAATCGTCGGTCCTCGACACGCGCCCTTCGGGCGGACACCATCGAGGACGCGGTCGAACTCCTGCGCCGCGAGCCACCCGTCGGGCAGGTCGTGCTCGTCAAGGCCTCGCGGGTTGCGGGCCTCGACCGTGTGGTCGACGCGCTCACCGGGCGCGCCGACCCCGTCGCGGAGACGTCCACCGAGGACCGCCAGGGGACGCGCCGATGATCGCCATCCTGATCGGCGGCACGATCGCCTTCGTGATCGCACTGGCGGGCGCGCCGCTGGCCATCTCCTGGTTTCGTGATCACGGTTTCGGACAGCCGATCCGTGACGAGGGGCCGGAGTCGCACCAGTCCAAGGCGGGGACCCCGACGATGGGCGGCGCCGTCATCGTGCTCGGCGCAGTGGTCGCGTTCCTCTTTGCGCACCTCGGGTCGACCCGTCTGACCGCGACCGGACTGCTCATTCTGGGCACGTTCGTGGCCATGGCTGCGGTGGGGTTCGCCGATGACCTGATCAAGCTGCGCATGCAGCGCAACCTCGGTCTGAACAAGGCGATGAAGTTCTCCGGGCAGGCACTGATCGCCGGGGCATTCGCCTGGTTGGGTCCCCTGGTCGGAGGGATTCCGCAGAACATCTCGGTGGTCGGTGAGGTGGCCTTCGACGTCCCGGGTTGGGCCTTCGCCCTGTGGATCTTCCTGCTGCTCACCGGTTTCTCCAACGCGGTCAACCTGACCGACGGGCTCGACGGGCTGGCCGCAGGTTCGGCGGCGCTGGTGTTCGGTGCGTACACGCTGATCGCCTTCTGGCAGTTCCGCAACGCCGATGCGTACCCGTTGGGGGCCAGCGAGGCGCTGGACGTCGCGATCATCGCCGCCGCGGCCCTGACGGCCTGTGCAGGCTTCCTGTGGCACAACGCGCCGCCCGCGCGCATCTTCATGGGGGACACGGGCTCGTTGGCCCTTGGTGGGCTGCTCGCGGCGATCTCGGTGGCGACCAACACCCAGTTGCTGCTCGTCGTGCTCGGTGGCCTGTTCGTGATGGAGACGGTCTCGGTGATCCTGCAGGTGGCGGTGTTCCGCACCACCCGACGACGGGTGTTCCGCATGGCGCCGATCCACCATCACTTCGAACTGAAGGGCTGGGCGGAGATCACCATCATGGTGCGGTTCTGGATCATTGCGGGCATCGGGGTCGCGCTGGGACTGGGTGTGTTCTATGCGGAGTGGTTCAGTCGGATCGGACCGGTGCTGTGACCGCCGCGGAGGCTGATCGGATCGACGTCGCCCGGGTGCGGCGCGTCCTGGTGGTGGGTGTGGGCGCGTCAGCTCGTGGCGCCGTCAGGCTCGCGATGGCCCACGATGTCGAGGTGGTCGTCGTCGATCGCGACGAGTCCCACGCGGGCGCCGACGCCATGCGTGACCTCGGTCCGTCCGTGCGTGTCGACCCCGACGTCGATCCTGCCACGCTGGCAGTCGACCTGGTGGTGCCGTCGCCCGGGGTTCCCGAACACGACCCGCTGCTGCACCGAGCCGAGGTCGCGGGACTCCCGATCTGGTCCGAGCCCCAGTTCGCACTGGCGCTGCGGCCACGAACCGTCCTCGGGGTCACCGGGACCAACGGCAAGACGTCGACCACGGAACTGCTCGCGGCCATCCTGGAGGAGGGCGGACGCCCGGTCGTCGCCTGCGGAAACATCGGGCTGACCGTCTCGGATGCGGTGCTCGAGCACGATGCGTCCACCCTGTTCGTCGTGGAGTTCTCCAGTTTCCAGTTGCGGTTCGCGGGACTCATACGCTGCCGGGTCGGTGTCGTGCTGAACCTCGCCGCGGACCACCTGGACTGGCACCGGGACCTCGATGCCTACGCGGAGGCAAAGGCCAGGATCTGGGAGGCTCAGGTCGAGGGAGACTGGGCGGTCGCCAACGACGACGATCCGGCCACGGTCGCGCTGAGGGACCGCCGGGCCCCGGCTGGGCACGCATCGTTCAGCGCGCGCCGCGGAGTGCAGCGCGGCGTCGGCGTCGTCGACGGTCACCTGGTCTGCACGGTCGATGGCGAGGCACGCGCGGTCATCGCGACAGCGGAACTGGCGGCGAGCGCTGAGCACCACGTCGCCAACCTGTGCGCGGCGGCGACTGCCGCCCGACTCGTCGGGGCCGACGCCGACGCCATCGCCCGGGTCGCCCGCAGGTGGCAACCCGGGGAACATCGGGGACGTGTCGTCGCCGTGGCCGGAGGTGTGCGGTGGGTCGACGACTCGAAGGCCACGAACCCCCACGCGACCGTGGCCGCACTGGCGAGCGCGGATCCCATCGTGTGGATCGCCGGGGGCATCGCCAAGGGCGTCGACCTCGGTGCGCTCGGTCCGCACCTGACGTCGGTGCGTCACGCGCTGCTCATCGGGACCAGTGCCCGCGCGCTCGCGGACGTGTGTGCCGCGCACGGTGTCCCGGCGACCATCGTCGACGGACTCGGCGATGCGGTGCGCACGGCGGCGGGGATCGCGCGTCCGGGTGACACGGTCCTGCTCGCGCCGGCATGCGCGTCGTTCGACCAGTTCCGCGACTACCGCCATCGCGGCGAGGTCTTCGTCGCGGCGGTCACGGCAATCGTCGCGGGCGACGCGCACGAGGTGCACGCATGAATCCTCGTCGTCCGCGCTCGAGATCGACCGAGGCCGCAACGCCTGGGACAGCGCGGGCGTCCACGCGCGGGTCGCCGACGTCCTCGTCGCCAACGGCGCGGCAACAGCGTGCCGCACGTCGAACTCGGGCCGCAGCCCGAACGTCCGTCGCGGCACCGCCGTCCCCGGACCCGGACTCGACCCCGTCGACCCCGTCGACCCGACGTCGGGAACCCGCTCACCGAGAGCCACCTGCGCGCCAGGCGCGCCAGGTGCGCCCGGTCTCCCCGTCGGCACGACGCGGAGCGTGGAGCGCGGAGGGCACGGCGCTGACGATCGTGACGATCCTGCTCGTCGTGTTCGGGCTGGTGATGAGCTTCTCCGCGTCGTTCGTCGACGCCGCGGCATCGGGGGACGCGTTCCGGGTGTTCCGTCGCCAGGCGACGTGGGCCGTCGTGGGCGGCGTCGTGTTCGTCGTCGCGGCGAAGCTGCCCCACCGCTGGTGGCGGCCACTGTCGCTGCCGATGCTGGTCGCCTCGATCGTCGGGCTCGGGCTCGTACTGGTCCCGTCGATCGGGGTGATGCAGTACGGGGCGCAGCGGTGGATCGGGCTCGGCTCGGTGACCGTGCAGCCCTCAGAGGCCGCGAAGCTGGCCGTACTCCTGTGGTTGGCGCACGCCTACGAGCGTCGACGGCCCGCAGACGGCACGGTGCACGACCTCGCCAACCTGCTCGTGCCCGCACTGCCCGTGCTCGGGGTCGTCGGACTCCTCGTGATGCTGCAGCCCGACCTGGGCACGACGATCCTGCTCGCCGGTATCGTCGGTGCCGTGCTGTGGATCGAGGGCCTGCCGGGGCGGATGGTCGCCTGGTTCGCACTGGGCGGTGCGGTGCTCATCGCCCTGCTCACCGTCGTCGCGCCGTACCGCATGCTGCGCATCACCGGGTGGCTGTCCCCGGAGACGGCGCCACTCGACGGGGGGTTCCAGCTTCTGCAGTCGCGGTATGCCCTCGGATCCGGCGGGGTGTTCGGCCTCGGACTCGGTGAGTCCCGGGGTAAGTGGCACTTCATCCCCAACCCCGACTCCGACTTCATCTTCGCGATCATCGGGGAGGAGCTCGGCCTGCTCGGAGCCCTGTGCGTGCTCGTGCTCTTCACGGCACTGCTCGGGCTTGGTCTGCGGGTCGCCTACCGTGTCCCGGATGCGTTTGGCCGAACGGTTGCGTTTGCGATCACCGCGTGGATCGTCGGGCAGGCGCTCGTCAACATCGGCACGGTGACGGGGCTGCTGCCGATCACGGGAGTCACCCTTCCGCTGGTGTCCGTTGGGGGGTCGTCACTGCTCGTGACCCTCGCGGCGCTCGGCATCCTCGCATCACTCGCCCGCGACGTCCCGGCGCGTCGACCCGGAGCGCGCCAGCAGCAGACCCACCGTGGAGGTCGCTCGTGAGTCGCTCGGTCCTGTTCGCCGCCGGCGGAACGGCCGGACACGTGTTCCCCGCGATCGCGGTCGCGCGTGCCCTGCAGCGGCTCGACCCCGACCTGGAACCGCTGTTCGTCGGCTCCCCGAACCGACTGGAGGCGACCCTCGTGCCCGAGGCCGGCTTCCGGTTTTTGGAGACCCACCCGGTGTCGGTTCCACGGCGCCTGTCACCTCGGCTGCTGACCGTGCCCTTTGCGACCCGTCGGGCCGTACGACGGTGCATGCAGTACGCGCGAGAGCATCAGGTGGTCGGGGTCGTCGCGTTCGGGGGGTTCGTGGCGTACCCGGCTGCCCGCGCGGCATGGCGCCTGCAGTTGCCGCTGGTCGTCCACGAGCAGAACGCCGTGCCCGGACTGTCCAACCGCATGGCGGCGCGCTGGGCGGACCGGATCGCCGTCAGCATCCCGAGCACCGTGTTGGCGTTCCGTCGTGCCGAACGGTGTGCGGTGACCGGCAATCCCGTTCGGGAGGAGATCCTGCACCTCGATCGCGAGGCGACGCGCGCGGAGGCCCGTGAGCGCTTCGGGCTGCGTCCGGACCGTACGACGCTGCTCGTGTTCGGCGGGAGCCAGGGCGCCCGGTCCATCAATCGAGCCATCCTCGCGGCCAATCACCTCTGGGGTGACGCCGAACTGCAGATCCTGCACGCCACCGGGCGCGCCAACTTCGAGAGCACGGCGACGATGTGGGCGCGGACCCGTGAACGGCATCGAGGGCCGCATGCGTCCGTGGTCGACTTCATCGACTCGATGGCCGATGCGTATGCCGCCGCGGACGTCGTCGTGTGTCGTGCCGGTGCGACGTCGCTGGCGGAACTCTCGGCACTGGGAATCCCCTCGGTGATGGTTCCGTATCCGCACGCGACGGCAGACCACCAGATGGAGAACGCCCGTGCGCTGGAGCGTGCGGGTGGCACCGTCGTCATCGAGGATCGCGCGCTCGACGGGCGTTCGCTCGTCGGTGCGGTCAAGCCGCTGATCGACTCGCCGGCTGCCCTGGAACGGATGAGCCTCGCTGCGCACGCCTTCGGTCGGCGGGATGCGGCGGAGAACGTGGCCCGGCTGGTGTACTCGTCCCTCGACCCGAGCAGGGGATCGTCATGACCGACGAGCGCATCGTCCACCTGGTCGGCATCGGCGGGGCCGGGATGTCGGGCATCGCCCGGATCCTGCTCCAGCGGGGACGTAGGGTGACCGGGTCGGACCTTCGTGACGGTCGTGCACTCGACGGACTGCGGGCGCTCGGCGCGGAGGTGACGATTGGGCACGACGCGTCGAACGTGACCGATGCGGACATCGTCGTCACCTCCACGGCGGTGTCCTCCGACAATCCGGAGGTCGTCGAGGCACGCCGCGCCGGACTGCCCGTCCTCCGGCGGGCAGAGATGCTGGCCGAACTCATGGAGGGCGACCGCGGGATCCTGGTCGCTGGCACGCACGGCAAGACGACGACCACGTCGATGGCGGTCGTGGCCCTGCAGGCGGCCGGACGCGATCCGAGCTTCGCCATCGGCGGTTCCCTCAACGAGAGCGGAACGAACGCGCATGCCGGATCGGACCCCCTGTTCGTCGCGGAGGCCGACGAGTCGGACCGTTCGTTCCTCGTGTTCCGTCCGGATGTCGCGGTCGTGACCAACGTCGAGTTCGACCATCCCGACGAGTTCCGCGACCTCGACGCCGTCATGGAGGCGTTCAGGGCGTTCTCCGACCGCCGATCCGCAGGCGGGCCGCTCGTCCTGTGTGCCGACGACGCCGGTGCGACCGCGTTGCGCGACGCCGTCGATGACCCGGTCGTGACGTACGGGTTCGGGGCGGGGGCCGACGTCCGTGTGGCGACCGAGGACGGGGGTGGCCATCGGATCCGGATCGACGGGGAGTGGGTCACGCGCTTCGACCTGTCGGTGGCAGGCCGGCACAACGTGCTCAACGCCACCGCAGCGCTGGCCGTGTGCCGAGTGCTCGACGTCGACCTCGAGCTGGCCGCGGGCGGCCTGGTGCGCTTTGCCGGGGCGACACGTCGATTCCAGCGACTCGGAACCGTGGACGGGATCTCGGTCGTCGACGACTACGCGCACCACCCGACCGAACTGCGGGCGACCCTCGCGGCGGCGCGATCCCTCGACCCACAGCGGGTCGTGGTCGTCGTGCAGCCGCATCGCTACTCGCGTACCGAGGTGCTCGGAGCGGAGCTCGGCCGGGCCGCGTCGGCCGCGGATCATGTCGTGGTGACCGACGTGTACGCGTCGAGCGAGTCGCCCGTGCCGGGGGTGTCCGGCCGCCTCGTGGCAGATGCCGCCGTGGATGCCGGTGCGACGGTGGCGTACGTCGAGCACCTCACCGACGTGGTCGAGACGTTGCTCCAGATCGTGCGGTCGGGCGACCTCGTGCTCGTGACCGGTGCCGGCGACGTCACACACGTCGGTCCGGCCCTGCTGGAACGGCTTGGGGCTCGTCGATGACGGATGCGGTGGCCGACGCTCTGCGGGCTGGCGGCATCGAGGACGTGCAGGCGGGGGTCGCCACGGCATCCCTGACGACCCTGCGGGTCGGAGGACCGCTGCGATGGCTGGTCACCGTGAACACCGACGAGGACCTCGCGACCGTCGGGCGTGTCTGCACGCAGCACGAGGTGCCCTGGCTCGTCGTGGGCCGCGGATCCAATCTGTTGGTGGCCGACGACGGGTTTCCCGGGATGGGCGTGCTGCTCGGTCGTGGGTTTCGCACGCTCGAGATCGACGGTTCCACGGTGCGTGTCGGAGCGGCGTACGCCCTGCCCGCCCTCGCGATCCGGCTCGCCGACGAGGGCCTCGCAGGATTCGCGTGGGCGAGTTCCGTGCCCGGGACCGTCGGAGGTGCCGTGCGGATGAACGCCGGGGCGCACGGCAGCGACATGGCCGAGTGCCTCGTGGAGGTGGACGTCGTCCGACTGTGCAGCGGTGCACGTGAGACGTGGCCCACGGCCGTGCTCGACCTCGGGTATCGCCACAGCGCCCTGCCCGATGATGCCGTCGTGGTGTCGGCCACGCTCGCGCTGCGGCCCGGGGATGCCGCCGAACTGCGGCGTGAGGTCGAAGAGATCCGTGCGTGGCGACGTGAACACCAGCCGCTCTCCGAGCCAAACTGTGGTTCGGTGTTCACCAACCCGCCCGGCCAGTCGGCGGGGGAACTCATCGACCGTGCGGGTGCCCGCGGTCTGGTGGCCGGTGGCGCTCGGGTGTCCGAACGGCACGCCAACTTCATCGTGACCCGTCCGGGTGCCACGGCGGCGGACGTGGCCGACCTGATCCGGCGTGTACGGGAACGGGTACGCGAGGTGCATGGTGTCGACCTGACACCGGAGGTCGTGTCCGTCGGCGAGGACCTCACCGCACCACGTCATGGATGAGCGCATCGCCGCACGTCGGCGCGCGCTGCACGACGAACAGCGTGGACGTCGTCGTCGTCGGGTCCTGTGGGTGCTGCTCGCCGTCACGGTCGTCGGCGGGGTCGTGGGGATCGAGCGCGGGGGACTGGTCGACGTGGAGCACGTCGAGGTCGTGGGGCTCGACCGCCTGGAGCGCGACGAGGTCCTGACGGCTCTGGACCTGCCCGCGCGAACCACGCTCGTGACGGTTCGCGTCGGTACCCTCGCCGAGCGCGTCGCCGGGCTGCCACTGGTCCGGACCGCCACGGTGGCGAGGACCTCCTTCGACACGCTCACCGTCACCGTGGTCGAACGCGTCCCGGCGCTCGAGGTGCGTGGAACGTCACGGGTGGTCCTGGTCGACCGCCAGGGGGTGGTCATCGACGTGGGGTCCGTCGAGGGCCTGCCCGTGGTCGAACTCGACACACGTCCCCCCGACGTGGGTGAGTCGGCGACCACACGGCCGGCGCTCCACAACGCCGTGCTCGCGTGGCGAGGACTGTCCGGCCCACTGCGCGCCGAGGTCCGCGTCTACGAGGCGTCCGGCGCCGACGAACTCACGCTCGTCCTGCACCGGGCCGTCCGTGTGCGCTTCGGGCGCGCCGAGCGGATCGACGAGAAGGTGCGAGCGATCGGTGTGGTCCTCGAGGACCTCGGGGACACACCGGTCGACCACGTGGACGTACGTGCACCATCCGCGCCAGTGGTCGTAGTACCGTGACCCCGGCGACGAGGACACTTGACCCTCGCCGTGGGCGACGTCTACCGTCGCCCGAGACCTGTTTCCGAGGGTACAGACCTCGGAAATCGACCGACGACGAGCACGACCGACCCTGAGTTCGGCCCCCGTGTCACCCCTGTCACCTGCTTCCGCACCGGTGGCGACAGGGCCCGGGAGACGGTGCCGGGTCCGTGAGGAGGCCCGCAGTGGCGGCGAATCCCAACAACTACCTGGCCGTCATCAAGGTCGTGGGCATCGGTGGTGGTGGGGTCAATGCCGTCAACCGGATGATCGACGCGGGTCTCCGCGGTGTCGAGTTCATCGCGATCAACACCGACGCGCAGGCCCTGCTGATGTCCGACGCGGACGTCAAGCTCGACATCGGCCGTGAACTGACGCGTGGGCTGGGCGCCGGCGCGGACCCCGAGGTGGGTCGCCAGGCGGCCGAGGACCACCAGGACGAGATCCTGGACGTGCTCAAGGGTGCGGACATGGTCTTCGTCACCGCCGGTGAAGGTGGTGGCACCGGCACCGGTGCGGCACCGCTGGTGGCGAAGATGTCGCGGGAGGTCGGCGCACTGACGATCGGCGTGGTGACCCGCCCCTTCACGTTCGAGGGCCGGCGCCGGGCGAAGCAGGCCGATGATGGTGTGCAGCGGCTGAAGGATGCGGTCGACACCCTCATCGTCATCCCGAACGACCGACTCCTGCAGGTCGCCGACGGCGAGACGTCCGTCGTCCAGGCGTTTCGCCTCGCGGACGACGTGCTGCTCCAGGGCGTCCAGGGGATCACCGACCTGATCACCACCCCCGGGTTGATCAACCTCGACTTCGCCGACGTGCGGACCGTCATGAAGGATGCGGGCAGCGCACTGATGGGCATCGGCAAGGCGCGTGGCGAGTCCCGTGCCCTCGAGGCGGCGCGACTCGCCATCTCCTCACCGCTGCTGGAGGCCTCCATCGACGGAGCCCGGGGCGTGCTGCTCATGCTCGCAGGTGGTAGCGACCTGGGTCTGTTCGAGGTGAACGAGGCGGCCGACGTCATCACCGACGCCGCAGACGGCGACGCGAACATCATCTTCGGCGCGGTCATCGACGACTCGCTCGGCGACGAGGTCAAGGTGACCGTGATCGCCGCGGGGTTCGCCGAGGTCGACGCACCCCTGGAGCAGACGGGGGCATTCGTGGCAGAGAAGCGCGTGCAGGAGGCCGCCGCTGCGGCCGCCTCGACCCCGGCCTCGGAGGACGACGACGAGGACGACGTGTTCCGTCCTGCGCCCACCGAACGGCCGGCCCCTCGCGAACGCATCGTCTTCGACGCCGGTGACGAGGACGACCTGGACGTGCCGTCGTTCCTGCGCTGAACGGACGGATCGCCGCGTGACGATTCCCGTTCACTCCGTGGACCTGGGTCCAGCGGACGTGCGTGGGTGGTTCACGGGCAGGCCCGCGCACGACGCCTCCTCCGTGGGGCAGGCCGGCAACCTCTCCCACCGGCGTCCCCATGCGCCGACGCGTCTGGCTGCCGATCGCCGGGCCGTCGCGGCAGAGATCGGGTTCCCCGTCGCGTCGTGGCAGTGGATGGGTCAGGTCCACGGCGCCTCGGTCGCGGTCGTCGGTGAGGACACTCCTGACGGGGCCGAGCATCGAGCGGTGGACGGGATGGTCACCACACGGCACGACGTGCCGCTCGTGGTCCAGGTCGCGGACTGTGTCCCGGTGCTGTTCGCCTCGGACGTCGCCGTGGGTGTCGCGCATGCGGGTCGACGTGGCATCGAGCTCGGAGTCGTGGAGGCGGTCGTGGCCCGACTGCGTGGTGTCGGAACGAAGGCGATCGACGCCGTGGTTGGTCCGTCCATCGGTGGCTGCTGTTACGAGGTGCCTCGCGAGATGCACGACAGCTTCGTCGCGAACGACCCGTCTGCGGCAGCGATCACGACGTGGGGAACCCCGTCGCTCGACCTCTCTGCGGCCGTCATGCACCGCCTGTCCGTACTCGATGTCGAGGTGACCTCGTTCGAGGCGTGCACGCGCTGCGATCCAGACCGGCAGTGGTTCAGTCATCGCGCGGATCCGACGGCCGGACGCCTCGTCGGCATCGTCGTGCGGCAGGGCAGGTGATGGATGCCGGTGGGGCCGCGAGTCGCCTGGCGGCGGTCCGGGAGCGCATCCGCCTCGCGGCACGGGACGCGGGACGGGCACCGGATGAGGTGACACTCGTGGGGATCACCAAGACCCGTTCCGTCGAGGCGGCTCGGGAGATCGTCGATCTCGGGGTCCACGACCTCGGGGAGAATCGGGTCGCGGAACTCGTCGCGAAGCGCGAGGAACTCCCGGACGTGACCTGGCACCTCGTCGGTCAGCTCCAGCGCAACAAGGTCCGCGACGTGGTGGACGGCAACGTGCTGATCCACTCGCTGGACCGCCCACGGCTCGCCGATGCGATCCAGGCCCGGGCCAGCCAGCGACATCTCGTGCAGCCGGTGCTCATCCAGGTCAACGTGGGAGCCGACCCGGCGAAGGGAGGGTGCCGGGTCCCCGAGACCGAGCAGCTCGTCGCCTACGCTCAGGGTCTGCCGAACGTCGAGGTGAGGGGACTGATGACGGTGCCACCGCTACCGTCCCCGGGGCAGGACCCGGTCACGGTCGCGCGCGCTCACTTCGCGACCCTGCGAGGACTGCGCGACGAGATCGTGACCACCGACCCGACGGTCCGAGAACTGTCGATGGGGATGTCCGCAGACCTCGAGGCCGCAGTGGCCGAAGGAGCAACGATGGTCCGGATCGGTACGGACCTCTTCGGGCCCCGCCCCGATCCGATGCACGACCTGGAGGAATGGCGATGAGCCCGGGTGTCTGGAACCGCACGATGGTCTACCTCGGGCTCAGGGACGACCTGGACCCGGGCCACGACGACCATCTGGACCCGTACGACCCGGCCGACGACGACGCTCCCTCGCAGTGGTCGACGATGCCGGAGGAGCCCCGCCTTCCTGCACGTCACGACCCGGACATGGAGGTCGTCGCCAACGTCCGTCCGCTGCACACCGGCGAGGCGCAGGCCGTGCGTCGCGGTGGCAGTCCGACCGCCCCGTTGCGCACCCCGGTCATCGAGATCCTCGTGTTCGACGACGTCGAACAGGTGGGAGCGCGCTACCGGACCGGGCAGCCGGTCCTCTTCGACGTCACCCGAGCGGATCGAGAGACCGGTCGCCGAGTGGTCGACTTCGTCGCGGGCCTGACCTACATCTCGCGGGGCCACCTGTCGAAGGTTGGTGACCCGGCCTTCCTGCTGATCCCCGAGGGCATGCAGCTTCCGGAGGCGGAACGTCGGCGGCTGGGAGAACTCGGGTATCGGATCCCCGTCGGGGGTGATGCGTGACCGGAGGGCTCCTGTGCCTGCTGTTGCAGGTGTACTGGTTCGTGCTGCTCGCACACGTGATCTTCTCGTGGGTGCCCCGTCCTCCCGAGCCGCTGCTGCCGTTCGTTCGTGGGGTCTCGCGACTTGTCGAACCGCTCGCCGGGCCCCTGCGTCGGGTGATCCCACCCCTGCGGCTCGGGGGTGTGGGACTCGACCTGTCGATCCTCGTGCTCTTCTTCGGCCTGATGATCGTTCGTAACGTCGTGTGCAGCGCTGGTCTGTGAGGCTGATCGATGCCGCTCTCCGCACGGGACATCGACGAGCTCCAGTTGCGCACGGGCCTGCGGGGGTACGACACCGATGAGGTCGATGACCTTCTCGACCGCATCGCTGCCCAGATCCATCGCACCGAACGTGAGTTCGCCGATCTGCGCGCAGAGGTCGACGACCTGCGGGAACAGCTGACACAGGCCCGCGCCAACACCACGGAACTCCAGGCGCGTCTCGACGAGGCGCTCGAGCAGGCCGAGGCGGCCCAGGTCGAGGCGCGGGGACAGTCCGAGGAGGTTCGACGGCTGGCTCAGAACGAGTCACGGATCCGGACCGAGTCCGTGGAGGAGTCTCGTCAGTACCTGGAGCAGGTGCGGTCAGATGCCGCACGCCGCATCGCGGAGGCCGAACGCCGGGCGACGGAGGCGGAACGGTCCGTCGAGGAACGGCTGGAGGAGCTGCGCTCCCGGCTGGAACGGCGGATGACCGAGGTTCATCGGGAGGCCGAGGCACGGGTCGCCGACGAACGCGCCGCGGTGGAGTGGGAACGCGAGAACCTCGAGGCCGAACGTGTCCGGGTCGCCGAGCAGCTCCGGGTGCTCGAACAGGTGTCACACCGGCTCGGCGGCCCCGACAGCGCGTCCACGGCCAGCGCGCTGTCGGTGCCGCCCCGCCCGTCCACCGCCGTGGACCTCGCGCCCCCGCCAGCACCGGTCGAACCTGTCGCCGACACCGGCGACGCGGCCGAGCCTGACGACACCGACGGCACCGACGACACCGACGGCACCGACGACACCGAGGTCGCCCGGGAGGAACCCGTCGACGCGGCCGAGGACCCCGACGAGGCCGAGGATGCGGCCGAGCCGGACGACGATCCTCCCGGTCCTCCTCGACGTCGAGACCCGGAGATCCGTCGGGTCGCCGGGATGCAGGTGCGCATCTATCCGGACGAGGACTGATCCACCCCGGTCGCCGTTGCCCGGCGTGCGCCGAGCCGCGCAGCGCGTTCGAGGGGGTGGTCCCGGTAGCCGTGTCGTGCGGCGAGCCACAGGTAGACGGGGACCATCAGCGGGCCCAGGCGCTCGAACTGTCGGACGTGGACCGCCTCGTGGGCGAGCAGTGACGCCGACGGTGTGTCACCCGTGCACACCACCACGCGACCGATGGTGTTCGCGTCGGCTCCGATCCACCGCAGGGCCCGGCGCGACGGGCCACCGACGCCTCGAACCACCCAGCAGTCGAGCGAGTCGTCGTGCCGCGGGAACCGGCCACCGGCCAGAGCGACCGCGAGTCCCAGCCCACTGATCGGTGCGCTCCAGACGTTCGCCAGCGTGCGCCCCCGGGGGGTCCGCGGCACGTGGGGGACCCACTCGGACAGGCGCTGGGCCACGGGCCCATACACGCAGACGGGCTCGATGTCGGCGGCAGCGGATGCCGGTGGCAGATCTCCGCGACGAACCGCCATCGTCTCCTGACGATGTCGCAGGGCCCCCGTGACACCGGCCACGACCGTCGCCGTCACGAGTGCCCGCCCGAGCGCACGGATCATGTCGTGATCTCGAAGCGAACCGTGCCCAGGTCGCCGAGCGCAACCTGCGTTACGTCCTCGGCGTCGCCCATCACCACCTCGTCGGCGAGCACCTCGCGGGCGATCTCGGCGAGCAGGCCGGCGTCGTCCAGTTCGGTGTGCAGGCTCGTGGGTCTGGTGGCGAGCGTGAGGCAGATCCGGTCGTCGAGTCGCAGGCCGGCCTCACGGCGCGCGTCGTTCACCGCCCGCACGATCTCCCGCCCCGCGCCCTCGACCTCCAGGGCGCGGGTCAGGGTCGTGTCGAGCGCGAAGGTTGACGTCCCGTCGGACGCGACCGCCCAGCCGGTCAGCGGCGCGGTGACCACCTCGACCATGGAGGCGTCGACCGACACGACCTCACCCTCCACGTCCAGGTCGACCGGTCCGTGTTCGAGTCGGCGGGCGATGTCGGCGGCCTGGTCGGCCGGCACGTCGCCGATGGCGGCCGCGACCCGGGGTGCACGCTGCTGGAATGCCGGTCCCAGCGCCCGGAAGTTGGGGCGCAGGTGCCGTTCGACCAGGTCGTCGGTGTCACCACTGAGCTCGATGGCGTGGATGTTGAGTTCGTCGGCGACATCGTCGAGGAGCAGGTGCAGCCCGCTGCGCTCCTGGTCGGGGACGCTCACCAGTGCTCGGCCCAGCGGTTGGCGCACCCGCAGGCCGCTGTCGTTGCGAGCCTGCCGTCCGAGTTCGACGACACGTCGTGCGGTTCGCATCGCCGCACGCAGTTCGTCGTCCTGCCAGGCAGGGTCCACCACGGGGAAGTCGGTCAGGTGCACCGACTCTGCGGCATCCGGGCGTACCGACACCTCGAGGTCGTGCCACAGGCGGTCCGACAGGAAGGGGATGAACGGCGCCAGCAGGCGTGAGAGGGTCGACAGGCACGTGTGCAGCGTGTGGTACGCGGCGGCCTTGTCCTCCGGCCCCTCCTCCAGCGACTTCCAGAACCGGCGACGATTGCGGCGTACGTACCAGTTCGACAGGTCCTCGACGAAACGCTCCAGGCGCCGTGTCGCGGTGGACACGTCGTAGGTGTCCAGCGCCTGGTCGACCGTGGCGACCAGATCCGCCAGTTCGGCCAGCACCCACCGGTCGGACGCCGGACGATCGGCGACCGCCGGTGCCGGCGCGTCGAGGTCGAATCCGTCGATCGACGCGTACGTGAGGAAGAACACGTGCGTGTTCCAGAGGGTGAGCAGGAAGCGGCGGATCACGTCCTCGAGCAGCTGGTGCCCGACGCGCCGACTGACCCACGGATTGCCCTCGGCGAACATCAGCCAACGCAGCGCGTCCGCGCCGTGTGTACCGATCAGTTCCCACGGGTCGAGGACGTTGCCCGTCGACTTCGACATCTTGCGGCCGTCCTCGTCCACGATGTGTCCGAGACACAGGCACGTGCGGTACGACGAGTCTCCGAACAGCAGCGTGGACTCCGCCAGCAGCGTGTAGAACCAGCCGCGGGTCTGGTCGATCGCCTCGCAGATGTAGTCGGCCGGGTAGTGGCGCTCGAACTCGTCTCGTCCCGTGTGCGGGTAGCCCCACTGCGCGTAGGGCATTCCCCCGGAGTCGAACCAGGCGTCGGCGACGTCGGGAACGCGGTGACGTGTGCCGGACGAGCAGTGATCGCAGGGCCAGGTGATCGCGTCGACGTACGGACGGTGGGGGTCGAGTTCGTGCAGGTCCTGTCCGCTGAGCTCCGACAGATCGGCCCGGGACGCCGCCACGGCCACGTCGCCACACCCGTCACACACCCAGAAGGGCAGCGGCGTGCCCCAGTAGCGGTCGCGCGACAGGGCCCAGTCGACGTTGTTCTCGAGCCAGTTGCCGAACCGGCCGTCACGGATGTGCTCCGGGTGCCAGTCGATGCCGGCGTTGTTCTCGAGCAACTGGTCGCGCACCGCCGTCGTGCGGATGTACCAGGACGGCTTCGCCCAGTAGATCAGGGGCCGGTCACAGCGCCAGCAGAAGGGATACGTGTGGGTGTACGTCCGGTGGACGATCAGCAGCCCACGGTCCCGCAGGTCCTCGATGATCGCCGGGTCGGTGTCCCTGACGAACTGGCCCTCCCAGGGCCCGGAGGTGAACTGCCCCTGCGCGTCGACCGGGTTGGCCGTGGGCAGTCCCTCACGGCGGCCGACGACCATGTCGTCGGCCCCGAATGCCGGCGCCAGGTGCACGATCCCGGAACCGTCACTCGCCGTCACGAAGTCTGCCGTGGTCACGTGATGCCGATCCCCGTCGCCGACGATCTCGACGAAGTCGAACGGGGGCCGGTAGTGCAGACCCACGAGGTCGGCGACGTCCAGCCGTTCGACCACCTCGGTGTCGCCGGGCAGCTGTCCGACCAGGGCCTCGGCGATGACGAGCAGTTCGTCTCCCGAGTGGACCAGCACGTACGTGATGTCCTCGCCGACCGCACAGGCCAGGTTGGACGGCAGGGTCCAGGGGGTCGTGGTCCAGACGACGAGTGCGGCGCCGCGGTCGGCGAGGGGCCCATCGAGGATCGGGAAGCGCACGAACACCGACGGGTCGTCGACCTCCCGGTAGCCGAGTGCGACCTCCGCATCGGACAGCCCGGTGCCGCAGCGGGCGCAGTACGGCGCGACGCGGAAGTCCCGGAAGATCAGGTCCCGGTCCCACAGTTCCCGCAGGGCCCACCAGAGACTGTCGATGTACTGGGGGTCCATCGTGCGATAGGGGTCGTCGGTGTCGATCCAGAACCCGATCCGGTCCGTGAGCTCCTCGAAGGCCTGCACGTAGCGCTGGACGGACTCGCGACACCGCTCGTTGAAGGCCTCGATCCCGTAGGCCTCGATGTCTGCCTTGGAGTCGAGTCCGAGTTCACGCTCGACCTCGAGCTCGACCGGGAGCCCATGGCAGTCCCAGCCCGCCTTGCGGCGGACCGAGAGGCCCTTCATGGTGCGATAGCGCGGGAAGACGTCCTTGAAGACGCGTGCCTCGACGTGGTGGGTGCCCGGACGTCCGTTGGCCGTCGGGGGACCTTCGTAGAAGGTCCACACGGGTGCGTCCGTTCGCTGTTCGACGCTGCGCGCGAACACGTCCTGGTCACGCCACCGAGCGAGGACGGACTCCTCGATCGCGGGCAGGTCCGGGCGTGCGTCGACCGCCGGCCACGCGACGGGGGAGGGCACGGAGTCGTTCGATGCACGGGAATTCACGGGACGTCGCTCTCCACCGCAGGGGACGGACGGGGTACAGGGTGCACGACCACGCGCGCAGGACCGTCGGGCAGGCGAGTCTACGTGCGAGCTGCACCTGCGTGGAAGGCAGAACCATCGGGTCGCGTTCTGCTATCTTCCGCCGCCATGGCGACACGACGAGCACCCACGAAGACCCAGCTGCGCAAGGTTCGTGCGCTGCTGGAGGAGGAACGTGCGCAGTTGCTCGAGCAGGTCGCCGAGCTCGACGCAGAGGCCGACGTCAAGAACTGGCGGGACGCCGGGTTCGACGACGATCCGGCTGACAGCGGGTCTGCGAGCTTCGAACGGGAAACGGCCCAGTCGCTGTCCATCCATGCCCGCAGCCTGCTGGAGCAGATCGACGACGCCGTACGGCGGATCGACGCCGGTACCTACGGCCCGTGCGTTCGCTGTGGAACGATGATCGAGCCGGAGCGGCTCGAGGCCCTGCCGTACGCGACCCTCTGCATGGACTGCAAGCGTCGCGACGAGACCGGCCGCTGAGCGACGTGCCCAGCGATCCGCCCTCGTCCGAGGGCGCGCCTGCGTCGCAGGGGCAACGTCGCCTCGTGGTCGGGCTGTCCGTCGCCGTGACGCTGATCGCCCTCGACCAGTGGACGAAGGTGCTCGCCGAACGTCTGCTGGAACCGGGCGAGTTCGTGTCGCTGATCGGGCCCCACGTCGGATGGCAGCTCATCCACAACCCGGGCGCCGCGTTCGGGATCCCTGCGCCGCACTGGTTGTTCCTGACCGTGACGGTCGTCGTCACGATCGTGGTGATCCGTGGCCTGCCACGGTGCGACTCGTGGGTGCAGGTCGTCGGCTTCGGGATGCTGCTCGCGGGAGCGATCGGCAACGTGCTGGACCGGCTCCTGCGACCCGGAGCCGCCGATGGCCCGGCCTTCGGCGGCGGTCATGTCGTCGACTTCGTGGCGTGGGGATCGTTCCCACGCTTCAACGTCGCCGACTCCTCGATCACCGTGGGTTTCGTCCTGCTCGTGCTCGCCCTGTGGCGGGCCGAACGCCGATGAACCGGTTCGAGGTGTCCGAGGGCGACGCCGGGCGTCGCCTCGACGTCGCGCTCGCCGACTGGCTCGGGATCTCCCGGTCGCGCGTCGCCGTGCTCGTGACCGACGGGCAGGTCGTGGTCGACGGGGCGCGGGTCACCAGGTCCACGATCCTGCGTGCCGGCCAGACCGTCGAGGTCGCCGACGCCGACGTCGTCGATGCTCCCGCGGCACCCGAGGCACCGCCGATCCTGTACGCCGACGATCACCTGCTGGTCATCGACAAGCCGGCCGGACTGGTCGTGCACGCAGGCGCCGGGCACGACGGTGACACACTCGTCGACGCGCTGCGCGCTGCGGGCCACCCGCTCGCCGACGTCGGCGATCCGACGCGCCCCGGCATCGTGCACCGGCTCGACCGTGACACCTCGGGCGTGATGGTGGTGGCGTGCACACCCCAGGCCCATCGGGGTCTGGTCGAGGCGTTGTCGCGACGCGAGGTGACGCGTCACTACCTGGCGCTGGTCGCGGGTGTGCCGGCGGCCCCCAGGGGACGGGTCGAGGGGCCGATCGGCCGTGATCCCCGGCAACGCACCCGGTTCGCGGTGGTGACCACGGGACGCGATGCCGTGACGCGGTACGCGACGATCGCCTCGGGTTCGGGGCCCGGGGCGACGTCGTTGCTGGCGTGTCGCCTCGAGACGGGCCGCACTCACCAGATCCGGGTGCACCTGACGGAGATCGGCCATCCGGTCATCGGCGACTCGTCGTACGGACGTACGGGCGCGGTCGCGCGCACGCTCGGACTGCGACGTCAGGCGCTCCACGCCGCGCACCTGGTGTTCGAGCACCCCGTCGACGGACGCCGTGTCGAGGCCTGGGCGCCGGTTCCCGCGGATCTGGCGGGTGCGATCGAGGCCTCCGGCATCGAGCTTCCCGAGGACCTCGCACCACACTGGCCGTGACTGCTAGGGTCCCGGTCGAACCACAGGCGTGTGGTTCCTTCCCCGGTCACACGCCAGCTGGTTCGTGACGATGCATGACGGGTGAGTGCCCAGAGGTGGAGCGCACGTGACGACCGGGGATCGCAACGGCTTCGTCCATCTCCACGTGCACACCGAGTACTCGATGCTCGACGGTGCCTCGAGGATCGATGAGCTCGTCGCAAAGGTCGCGAAGGACGGACAGCCAGCCGTCGCGATCACCGACCACGGCGTCCTGTTCGGTCTCGTCGACTTCTATCGCGCGGCGACCGGCGCCGGGGTCCGTCCCCTCCTCGGTTCCGAGCTGTACCAGGCCGTCGGGTCGCGCCACGACCGCCGACTGGGCGGGTCGGACGGCAACCAGGCGTACTTCCACCTGACCGCGCTCGCGGCCTCCAACGCCGGCTATCGCAACCTCATGGCCCTGTCGACCACGGCCTACCTCGACGGCTTCTGGCGAAAGCCTCGCATCGACCTGGAACTCCTCGACCAGCACAGCGACGGAATCGTGGCGCTCAGCGGCTGCCTCGGCTCCGAGGTCAACCAGCGCCTGCTCGCCGACGACGTCGACGGTGCCCGGCAGGTCATGGCCGACTTCCGCGACATCCTCACCCCGGAGCGCTACTTCGTCGAACTGATGGACCACGGGATCCCGGAGCAGAAGCGGGTGTGGCCGCAGCTCGAACGACTCGCGGCGGACCTCGGTCTGCGCACGGTGATCACGAACGACTCCCACTACACGGAACCGGACGACGCGGAGGCGCACGACGCGCTGCTGTGCATCCAGACCAATGCGAAGATCACCGACGAGAAGCGCTTCCGGTTCTCCGGACCGCACTACTACGTCGCCACCGCGGAACAGATGCGAGCGCGGTACCCGGATCACGCAGCAGCGCTGGACACGACGCTCGACATCGCCCAGATGTGCGACGCCACGATCGACTTCGACCTCGACCTGCTCCCGCGGTTCCCGTGCCCGGACGGGATGACCGAGGCGGAGTACCTGCGACACCTGGTGGTCGAGGGCGCCCGGCGTCGGTATGGCGACCCGGTGCCCGACGAGATCGCGCGGCGTGTCGACTACGAGCTCTCGGTCATCGAACAGATGGGGTTCCCGGCGTACTTCCTGATCGTCGCTGACCTGTGTGAACACGCCCGGGAGGTCGGCATCCGGGTCGGCCCCGGACGCGGATCGGCCGGGGGATCGGTGGTCGCGTACTGCACCGGCATCACCCGCGTCGACCCCATACGGCACGGTCTGATCTTCGAACGGTTCCTCAACCCGGCACGCCTGCAGATGCCGGACATCGACATCGACTTCGACGACCGTCGTCGTGGCGAGATGATCC
>JBBDIX010000026.1:0-1070 GCA_040880235.1 Nitriliruptoraceae bacterium | reverse complement strand
CCCGGTGTCCCCGGCCAGGGTCGTCGTCGGCACGGTTCTGGTGGCCGTCGCGGTGGCGGGGTTCCTCGCCGCACACGATGCGTTCCGCGCGCTGTGGGATCTCGGCCTCGCACTCGTGGCGGCCATGGCCGGCATCGCCCTGCTGTTCGGGCCGTGGCTGTTCCGCCTGACCCAGCAGCTCACGAGTGAACGGAGAGAACGCATCCGGCAGGAGGAGCGCGCGGAGGTCGCCGCACACCTGCACGACTCGGTGCTCCAGACCCTCGCGCTCATCCAGCGCGCAGCGGACGATCCCCAGCGCACCGCGACGCTCGCCCGACGACAGGAACGCGAGCTGCGGGGGTGGCTGTACGGGTCGCGCGCTCGCGACGAGGGCACGCTGTCCGGGGCCGTCCAGCAGGTCGCCGACGAGGTGGAGTCCGATCACACGATCGTCGTCGAGGTGGTGGTCGTCGGCGACGCCTCGCTCGATGACGACGTGCGCGCCCTGGTCGCCGCCGTGCGTGAGGCCTGCATCAACGCCGCCCGACACTCGGGCGCCCCGAACGTCGACGTGTACGTCGAGGCAACCGATTCCGGGCTGACCGCGTTCGTCCGTGATCGTGGCCGCGGGTTCAATCCGGCACGGGTCGGCCATGACCGGCAGGGCATCCGCCAGTCGATCGTGGCACGCATGGAACGCCACGGCGGCGAGGCGCGCGTGGAGTCCTCACCCTCCGGTGGCACGGAGGTCGAACTGCGCCTGCCCCTCACCCCGACGGAGGAGTCCTGATGAGCCGCGCGACCACGGTGTACCTGGTGGACGACCACCGCCTGTTTCGTTCCGGGGTGCGTGCCGAACTGGGCCAGCACGTCACGATCGTCGGCGATGCCGGCGACGTCGACACCGCCATCCAGCAGATCCGTGGTCTGCGTCCGGACGTCGTGCTCGTGGACGTGCACATGCCCGGTGGCGGCGGACGCACCGTCATCGAGACCGTGCTCGAGACCTACCCGGACGTGCGGTTCCTGGCCCTGTCGGTGTCCGACGCCGCCGAGGACGTCATCGACGTGATCCGCGCCGGCGCCCG
>JBBDIX010000025.1:21125-34318 GCA_040880235.1 Nitriliruptoraceae bacterium | reverse complement strand
TAGAGCACTGGCCTCCGGAGCCAGAAGCGTAGGTTCGATTCCTACCGGGGGTACCAGCCGCGACCGGCAGGTCGACCATGACCGATCGACGTGCACCCTCCCCCGGTTCGACGGCGCCGTGACCGCTCACCTCGCTGCCCGGCGTGCAGGGTGACCGCAGCTCGCGCGACGCGCGCACTGCTGGTGTTCAACCCTGCCGCACGCGGGACAACTCGCCGCATCGCGGACAACGTCGCGACGCTCCTGAGCCCCGGTCGCCACCTCGAGGTGGCCACGACGGAGCATCCCGGCCACGCCCTGCAGATCGCTCGCACCGCGGTCGCCGAGGGATTCGACGCCGTGTTCTCTCTCGGCGGAGACGGCACGGTCAACGAACTGGCGCAGGGACTCGTCGGATCCGACATCGCACTCGGGGTCGTCCCCGGAGGCGGCGCAAACGTGCTCGCGCGCACGCTCGGACTGCCCAACGACGCCCGACAGGCCGCCGCCCACCTGCAGCGCGGCACCGGAGACCGTCGCATCTCGCTGGGCCGGGTGAACGACCGCTGGTTCGTGTGCAACGCCGGTCTCGGGTTCGACGCCGCCGTCGTCCGGCACGTCGAGCGTCACCAGCGGTTCAAACGTCGCCTGGGACAGGCCGCCTTCGTGTGGTCGGCCCTGGCCCAGTGGACCGCGGTGCGCCGAGCGTCCGCACTGGTCGACGTCGAGATCGACGAGGTCGCCCCCACGGCACCGGTGACGATCTCCATCGTGGCCAACACCGCGCCGTACACGTTCCTCGGTACCCGTGCGCTTCGCGTGCACCCGGATGCGTCGTTCGATCAGGGGCTGGACCTGCTCACGGTCACCACGGCGTCGACGCGACGGCTGCTGCGCATCCTCGGGCACGTCCTGTCCGACGGCGCACACGTCGAGCTCCCGGAGGTCACCTATCACCGCAACCTGTCGACATTCACCCTGCACGCGCCTCGTCCGCTGCCGCTGATGGCCGACGGCGAGTACCTGGGCAGCCATTCCCGCGCAGAGTTCGGTGTCCGCCGGGACGCCCTGCGTGTCCTGACCTGATCCACGCCCGGCCACCCGCCGTGCGTTCACCGCACACGATTGCGGCCGGTCTGGCGCATTGTGCGGACAACCCTTGACACGGGCACGCGGTTCGTTACGGTTGCCCATGAGAAAGAATTCACAAGCATTCGTCGACGCGCGCCCCCCTCGCAGGGAGCCCGCCTGCCAGGCGGACCCAACCGGCCCCCGCAATGGATTGCACGCACGGATGTGCACGACACCCACCACCATCGCCCCTGACGGGTCAACCGGACCCGGGCGAATCACGCAGGAGCCCCACCATGGACTGGCGTAGCCGCGCCGCTTGCATCGACGAGGATCCGGAGCTGTTCTTCCCCATCGGGACCACAGGTCCCGCGGTCGAACAGTCCGAGGCCGCGAAGCGGGTGTGCGCACGTTGCGACGTCCGCGAGGAGTGCCTCGAGTTCGCGCTCGCGTCGAACCAGGACGCTGGCGTCTGGGGTGGCCTGACCGAGGACGAGCGACGCACCCTGAAGCGGGCCCGTCAGCGCCGTCGTCGGATGGCGAGCTGACGCAGGACATCCCCGACCCGGTGGCGCTCGTCGCCCGGTCGCATCACCCGGGAACGGGCAGGATGACCTCGCACTCGGTACCACCCGCATCGGACACCCGGCGCACGTCGAGGGTCCCGGCGAGTTCCGACTCGACGAGGGTGGTCACGATCTGCAGCCCCAGGCGTGCGCTGTCCGTCGGGACCCAGTCCTCGGGGACCCCGATCCCGTCGTCGCGGATCACGACACGCAGGCTCTGCGGCTGACGGACCAGCTCCACGGTCACCTTCCCACCGCGATCGACGAACGCGTGCTCGACCGCGTTCTGCAGCAGTTCGGAGACCACCAGTGCCAGCGGGGTCGCGACCTCTGCCGGCAGGTCTCCCCCGGCCCCGATGACCTCCATCTCCACCGGGCGATCCGGGTCCGTGAGTCCGGCACTGAGCATGTCGATCAGGCGATGGGTCACCTTGTCGAACGACACGCTCTGGCGGGCATCCTGCGACAGGGTCTCGTGCACCAGCGCGATCGAGGAGATCCGGCGCACCGACTCGCCGAGTGCGTCGCGCGCCTCCTGGGAGTCGAGGCGGCGTGACTGCAGCCGCAGCAGGGAGGCCACCGTCTGCAGGTTGTTCTTGACCCGGTGGTGGATCTCTCGGATCGTCGCGTCCTTGTAGAGCAGCAGACGTTCATGACGGCGAAGCTCGGTCACCTCGCGCATCAGCATCAGTCCACCGAGCACCCGGTGTGACCGCGACAACGGGATCAGCCGCCGCAGCACGATGGTTCCCCCGGCCTCGATCTCCGACAGGTGCGGCTCTCCGTCGGCCAGCGCCTCGAGCAGTCGGTCGCCGTTGGGATCCGACCCGACACTGCGACCCACGATGTTGTCGGCGATCCCCAGACGGCGGTAGGCACTCACGGCGTTGGGCGACGCAAAGGTGACGATGCCGCTGGGATCGATGCGCATCGCTCCGTCGCCCACGCGGGGACTGACGTCACGGTCGCGTCGTTCGCCGGGGAACGGGAACGATCCCTCGGCCAGCATCTGCGACAACTCGTTTGCGGCCTGCAGGTAGGTCAGCTCGAGCTGCGACGGCGCACGCACCATCGACAAATTGGCCTCGCGGGTGATCACGGCGATGACGTCGCCGTCGAACCGCACCGGGACGGCGTCGGACCGGACGGGCACGCCGGTCGACCAGTCCGGATCTCCCTCGCGGACGATCTCGCCCGTCTCGAACGCGCGGGCCACCGATGGCCGCTCGTCGGGTCCGAAGGTGCGCCCGACGAGGTCCTCGTTGTAGATGGTCTGGGCCGTGTAGGGACGCATCTGCGCCACGACGGTCATCGCCCCGGTCATCAGGTCGCGACAGAACATCAGCAGGTCGGAGAACGAGAGGTCCGCGAGCACCTGCCAGTCAGCGAGCACGGCCTCGAGCGTGTCCACCGCAGCGTCGTGCAGGCCCGTGGGTGCCGGGACGTGATGTCTGAGGGAGGTCATCGAGGCAGGCCGTCAGCGGTCGAGGTGACGCTGGAGGCTGCGCAGCTGTCCCGGTGGGATCACCTCACGGATGTGCGCGAACGCCCGCTTCTCGATGTCCCGGGCCTCTGCCATCGACAGTCCCAGCTCCGTCGCGGTGTCCGCGAGGTCGTGCGGATGCCCGTCGACCAGGCCCATGCGCAGTTCGAGGACACGGCGTTGTGTCTGCGGAAGGCGTTCGAGCACGCGCGACAACGGACCCGCGAGCTGGGCCACCGTCTCGTCGGGGTCACCCGGGCGACGAGCGCGACCTCCGCCGTCACGACCGGACCCCGAACGGCCACGCGGCGGCGTCCCGCCGTCACGACGGGAGGAACCGGATCGATCGGGAGTGGCCATCCATCGAGGCTACCGCCCCCACGTCACCGACGTCCCACCCGCCGCGGAGGCCTGCCGGCATCACCCCTGCTGGCGTCCGGTGGCGTCAGCGGGCCACGCGCGACGGCTGTGACGCCGCCCAGGCGAGGGTGGCCGCAAGGCCTTCCTCCAGGGGCGTCCACGGCTTCCACCCCAGCACACTGCCCGCCCTGCGGGCATCGAGCGCACTGTGCCGAATCTCGCCGGCACGCCCCGGTGCCGACACCGCGGCGTGCGGAAAGTCGACCGCCGCCGCGAGTGCCCGGAACAGCTGGTTGATGCTGACCCGCTCGCCGGTGCCGATCATGAAGCGCTCGCCGTCGCCGCGTCCCGCTGCGAGCACGAGCGCGTGCACGACATCGTCGACGTACACGAAGTCTCGGGTCTGCTCGCCGTCGCCGTAGATGGTGCAGGGCTGTCCCGCGAGCATGCGCCCGGCGAAGGTCGCCACCACCCCGCCCTCGCCTGCCGTCGTCTGGCGAGGGCCGTAGACGTTGGCAAACGTCAGTGCCGTCCACCGCAGTCCGTGCAGCACCTCGTAGGTGCGCAGGTACTCGATGGCGACCCGCTTGGAGGTGCCGTAGGGCGACGTGGCCGGGAGGTCGAACGACTCGTCGATGGGCAGTTCGTCCTCGGACGGTTCCCCGTACGAACCGACAGAACCGGCATAGACCACCTTCGCGACCCCGCCGCGCACTGCGGCGTCGAGCACCGCGACCGTTCCGAGCACGTTGACCGACGCATCGTGCATGGCGTCCTCGACGCTGCGTCGCACGTCCACCTGGGCGGCGAGGTGGAAGATCGTCTCGGGCCGGAGGCGTTCCACCAGCGGCGCCAGGCCACCCTTGCGGATGTCGAGCCGGTCGAACTCGAATCGCCCCGGGTGCCGGTCACGCGCCGCCGCGAGGTTGGCCAGCGTCCCCGTCGACAGGTCGTCGACGCCGATGACCCGACAGCCGTCCTCGAGGAGGCGCGAGACGAGGTTCGAACCGATGAAGCCGGCGGCGCCGGTCACGAGCACCGGACGGTCAGACATCGGGGCCTCGGTGGGGTGGGAGGGCAACGGGTGCCGGCATCGCGCCGGCAGGCGAACCCTCAGCGTACTGGGGTGCTCCGCCCGGACCGCGTCGCGTCACCCCTCGTCGAGCACCTCCTCGATGCGGGCGAGGAGACGATCGGGAGCCTGATCGACGCAGTCCCGGCGCACGATCGCCCGCAGCTGTTCCTCGAAGGTGGCTCGGCCGGTACACGGGAAGCAGGCGGCCAGGTGCGCACGGATGCCTCCGAGCCGGTCCTCGGGCAGTTCACCGTCGAGGTAGGCCTCGAGGTCGGCGAGTGCGTCGCCGCAGTCGCCATCGCTGCACCTCGACGACGGGGTGTCATCCACGTGGGTCCTCCCGGTCGATGATGAGTCCACGAGACCGTGCATACCCTGCCAACGCCTTCTGGAGCGCAGATCTTCCCCGGTGCAGGCGCGACATGACCGTGCCGATGGGCGTGTCCATGATGTCGGCGATCTCCCGGTAGGAGAATCCCTCCACGTCCGCGAGGAACACCGCCATGCGGAACGCCTCGGGCAGTGCGGCCATCGCGTCACGGACCTCGGTCGCGCTCAACCGGTCGAGGACCTCGGCCTCCACGCCACCTCCGTCGTGGCGTCGCAGGTCGTCGTAGAGCGAGTAGTCGTCGAACGCTCCCTGGAGGGTCTCTGCAGGTCGACGCTGGTCGCGACGATGCAGGGAGATCCAGGTCGTGTGCAGGATGCGGTACAGCCACGCACGCAGGTTGGTCCCGGGCTCGAACTGGTGGAACGAACGATACGCCTTGACCACGGCCTCCTGCACGAGGTCCTGGGCATCCGTCGGATCCCGCGTCAGACCAAGCGCGGCCGAGTACAGGCCGTCGACGTGCGGGAGTGCCTCCTGTGCAAACCGTTCACGACGATCGGCGTCGGTCAGGACACGCCGCGTCGTCGGGTCGTGATCGGGGCTGCTGGACCCATGAGATCGCAAGGCGCACTCCACGCCGGATGGTGCGTCGAAGGGTAGGGGCGCGCCGTCGCTGCCACCGCACGCTGCGCACGCGGCGCGAACACCCGCGATGGCATGCGCTTGCTTGTCATGTCGTTTCATGTCATGCTGTGTCCATCAGACAACGGGGGCGGCGCATGCAGGATCTGGAACAGACATGGCTCGACGACGACACGGATCGAGGTCCTCGACCCACGCGCAGGCTGCTGATCGTCGGGCTCGCGGCACCCTGGGTCGTGGTGCTGCTCGTGTTCGTGGTCGCACTCGCGCGCGGGTCCGCGGCACCGCCCGCGGACCTCACGGTGACCCCTCCGACGTCGGATCCCACCACGTCCCTGGCGGAGCCCCTCACCCGGGACCCGACGGAACCACTCGTCGACGCCACGCAGGTGCAGGGCGCGTGGCGTTCCTCCACGGGCCCGTCGGCCGCCGGCGCCGTGGCCGTCGTGGCCGCACATGACTGGCTCGGCGCGCGACGCGGCGCCGGGGACACCGTGGAGGTCCTCACGGTCGAGGCCGTCGAACAGCTGGATGCCGACACTGCCGTGGTCACCATCGTCGGAATCATCCAGCGCGACGGCCACAGCACCCGTGTCCGCCTCGGGGTCCCCGTCCGCACCCAAGGCTCCCTGCCGAGCACTGCGGGTGATCCCTGGCACCTGCCGGCGTCGCCTGCCGAGGCCCGCGCTCTGGTGGGCACGCCGGTCGACGATCCCGCCGAGCTGCTCGCGGCGTCCGAGGCGCTCGTGGATGCGGGCTACCTCGACGTGTCCGTGCACGGGCTCGAACGCACCGACGCGTGGCCGTGGCGGGTACACACCCACGCGCGCACTCCCGCCGGGGTCACGGTCGACACCCCCGTGCTCCTGCGGCGTCACCTCGACGGGTTCGTCGTCGCCGGCACGGTGCACCCGGGGACCCCCCGATGACGGCGACCTCGCGCCCGGCCAAACGTCCCTCCAGCCGTCCGGATCCTGCCCGCCTGGCCGCACTGCTGGTGCAGGTCTGGGTCGACGTGCGCGCGGGCCGTCGATCGTTCCGTCAGCTGCGTGTCCTGACCGCGCCGGCACTCGAACGGCAGCTCACGGCACAACTCGTGTGCGCGCCACGTGGCCCTCGTGCCACGGTGCGTCGTGTGACCACCTGCTCTCCGCGCGACGGGGTCTGCGAAGCCGCGGTCACGATCCAGACCGCGACCCGCGTGACGGCGGTCGCCGTGCGCCTCGAGATCCACCGAGGAGTCTGGCGCGCGGTGGAGCTGACGGCACCCGAGGCCGGATTCGCGCCGTTGCGGACCGCGTCAGCCCCACTCCGCGTCGTGACCGACGCGTTCGACGAGGCGCTCGCCGACACCGATGCCCGCCACGCAGCGACCCGGCCGGGGACCTATGCGCCGTGACACCGCTTGAACTTCTGTCCGCTGCCGCAGGGACACGGATCGTTGCGACCCACCCTGTCCTCGCTGCGGTAGGTCGCTCCGGACGAGACCTGACGCACGGTCGACCCGTCGTCACGACGCTGCACCGTGCGACCGGCACTGTCCGTCGTGGACGCCCCGGCGGCCCCGCCAGACCGGTAGGTGAGCCGCGCGGCATCGTCAGCAGCCTCCAGCGGAATCGCCTCCGCCACCGACTCACGTGACGGCGCTGCCTCGGGCGCCGGCACTTCGGGATCGCTCGGGGTACGCGTGACCGGGATGCGGAAGAAGTAGGTGACGGCTTCCTCCTTGACCCCGGACATCATCATGACGAACGAGTCGTAGGCCTCACGCTGGTACTCGGTCAGCGGATCGCGCTGCCCGACCGCGCGCAGCCCGATGCCGTCGCGCAGGGCATCCATCTCGTACAGGTGCTCGCGCCACTTGCGGTCGACGACACTCAGCACGACGCGACGCTCCACCTCGCGCATCACCTCCGGGCCGCCAACCTCCTCTTCCCGCCGTTCATACGCATCAGTGGCATCCGTCCAGATGAGGTCGACCAGGTCGTCACGACTCGTCGCGTCCAGATCGATGGTCGTCACGTCCACGGCGCCGTCGTACATCTGCGACAGCCGCACCGCCAGCCCGTCGAGGTCCCACTCCTCGGGATAGACGCCCTCCGGACAGTGCTCCTCGACCAGCGCATCCACCGTGTCTCCGAGGTACTTCTGGGACAGCTCCTCGATCGCAGCCATGTCACCCTCGAGCAGGCGCTGACGCTGCCCGTAGACCACCTTGCGCTGCTCGTTCATCACGTCGTCGTACCGGAGCACGTTCTTCCGGCGATCGAAGTTGACGGATTCGACCTGCTGCTGCGCGTTGGCGACCGCTCGTGTGACCCACTTGTGTTCGATCGGCATGTCGTCGGGCATCTTCAGCCGCGTCATGATCCGATCGACGGCGCCAGCGTTGAACAGCCGCATGAGATCGTCCTGCAGTGACAGGAAGAACTGGCTGCCGCCGGGGTCTCCCTGGCGCCCCGAACGCCCTCGCAACTGGTTGTCGATCCGGCGGGACTCATGGCGTTCGGTCCCCAGCACGTACAGGCCCCCGAGTTCGCGCACCCGGTCCCCCTCGGCGCGGCACTCCGGGGTGAAGCGTTCGACGGCCTCCCGACGCACCGCCTCAGCCTTCTCTTCGCTCACGTCACCGAGTCGCCGGACCTCCATGCCCGCCAGGTGTTCCGGGTTGCCACCCAGCACGATGTCGGTGCCTCGCCCGGCCATGTTCGTGGACACGGTGACCGCCCCGAGGCGGCCGGCCTGCGCGATGATGTCGGCCTCTCGCGCGTGGTTCTTCGCATTGAGGACTTCATGGGTGACGCCCATGCGGGTCAGCATGTTCGACAGACGCTCGGACTTCTCCACCGAGGTGGTGCCGACCAGGACCGGCTGCCCCGCCTCGTGACGCTCGCGGATCTCCTCCGCCGCCGCCTCGAACTTGCCGTCCTCAGCCTTGTAGATGAGGTCCGGTGCATCGTCACGGACCACGGGCCGGTTCGTCGGCACCTCCACGACCCCGAGGTCGTAGATCTCGAGGAACTCGACCTCTTCGGTCTTGGCGGTGCCGGTCATGCCGGCGAGCTTCTCGTACGTCCGGTAGTAGTTCTGGAGCGTGATCGTCGCCAGCGTCTGGTTCTCCTCCTTGATCTTGACGCCCTCCTTGGCCTCGATGGCCTGGTGCAGACCCTCGGAGTACCGGCGCCCCGCGAGGACACGGCCGGTGTTCTCGTCGACGATCCGGACCTCCCCGTCGACCACGATGTACTCACGGTCACGGCGATACAGGTCACGCGCGCGCAGGGCGTTCTGGAGGTGGTGGATCAGGGGCGTGTTGACCTGCTCGTAGAGATTGCCGACGCCGAGCAGCTGCTCGACCTTGCTGACGCCCTCCTCGGTGACCGCGACGGTGCGCTTCGCCTCGTCGACGACGTAGTCACCCGTCGTCTCGCCGGGAGCGTCGCCGTCCTCACCTCGGGTCAGGTTGGGCACCACCCGCCGGGAGAAGATCGAGTACAGATCTGCGGCCTGTGCGGCGGGTCCAGAGATGATCAGGGGGGTGCGGGCCTCGTCGACCAGGATCGAGTCGACCTCGTCGACGAGCGCCATGTGGTGACCGCGCTGGACCTGGCGCGCACGGTCGAGCGCCATGTTGTCGCGCAGGTAGTCGAACCCGAACTCGTTGTTGGTCCCGTAGGTGATGTCGGCGAGGTACGCCGCACGCTTGTCGTCCCGGGTCTGCCCGGACCGCACGACGTCGACCTCGAGTCCGAGGAAGCGATGCACTCGTCCCATCCAGTCCGAGTCTCGTGTCGCCAGGTACTCGTTGACCGTGACGATGTGCACACCACGGCCCGTCAGGGCATTGAGGTAGACGGGCATCGTCGAGGTGAGGGTCTTGCCCTCACCGGTCTTCATCTCCGCGATGTTGCCGTCGTGCAGGGCGGCACCACCGAACACCTGCACGTCGTAGGGGCGCTCACCGAGCACGCGCCAGGCCGCCTCGCGCACCACCGCGAAGGCCTCGGCCTGCAGGTCGTCGAGCGCCTCGCCCCGCTCGACGCGTGACCGGAACGCCGCGGTGTGTCCGCGCAGTTCGTCGTCGCTGAGCCGTTCCACGTCGTCGTGGAGACGGTTGACCGCCTCCACGACCTGCTGGAGCTCCCGAGCCTTGCGTCCCTCGCCCGCTCGCAGGAGCCTGTCGAGCACACCCATGTCACCGCGTCTTCCCTCGCACTGGCGCCCCCCGGGGCACCGAGGAGCGCCGCGATGGTACGCGAGGTGCGCAGGCGGTCGTCGGCGGGAGACCCTCCGCCAGGACACGGCCGACACGTGCCTCGGCGACCGTGCCTGCCGGTCGTCGGAGGTGGGTCAGACGCCGCGTGCCTCGGCCGCCGCGAGCTGCCGCGGGCGCTTCACCAGGCGAGTCTTGAGCTTGCGTACCCGACGCACGATCTTGGGCTCCACACGATCCACGGCGGTCATGGCGTCGGGTCCCGCCGCAGACGCGGTGAGCACGTGTCGCCTGGCGTGGAGCACCACCTCGCAGTGCACGGCATCGTGAATCCGAGGATTGTGGTCCTGGGTGAAGATGACCTCCATGTCGATGAAGCGATCGAACAGTCGTCGGACCTTCGACAGCTTCTCGATCGCCTCCTGCTGCACCCGGGGATCGACGTCGCAGTTCTTCGTGGTCACCTGGACACGCACGGTCACTCCTCGTCGCCGGCCGCGTCCGAGGACGCGGGGCACCTGCCGCACCCTGGTGGGTACGGCACTCCGCGCCCAGCCCGCTTCCGTGCGCGGTGGTCACGCACCTCGACGGGGCCGTCGGGGTGCCCGACCGGACGTGCGACCGGGACGTGTCGACGAGGCGGGGACGACATCCCCGGCCATGGACCGAACCTAGCACCGGGCCCGTTCGTGTCGAGGGGTTCCTCGGCACCGATGGCCAGGGTCGGTTGCTGGGGGCCGTCACCCAAGCAACGGGTGCGACCCGGCGCGTGCGACGACGCCGAGCACCACCGAGTCGGCTCCGGCCTCGCAAAGCACGGACGCGGCGCGTGCAGCCGTGCGGCCGGTGGTCACCACGTCGTCGACGAGCAGCACCGAACTGGCGGGCAGGGCCCAGTCGTGCACGAATCGGTAGCGGTCACCACGCCGCGAGGGGTCGGCGGCCAGCAGGCCACCGCACGGCAGGTCGAGTGCACGGGCGACCGCGATGCCCAGCCTTCGGGCGTGGTCACCGTCGCGCCGTCGGGCCCGACGTGGTGGCGTCGGGACCCACGTCACCACGTCGACGTCCACGGGATGACGTCGGATCGCATCACCGAGCAGGGCCCCGAAGGTCTCCCATGCACGGTGGGCGCCCCCCAGCTTCGCGGTGCGGATTCCTCGAGCGGCGACCGACCGGTAGTCGTACACGGCGCGGGTCGCGTCCACCGGCGCCCCGGGCGGCCAACAGGGATGACCGGGGCGCCCGGCCGCAGCACACCGCAGGCACGTGTCGACCGGTGCCACGAGGCGTTCGACACAGCTCGCGCACCACGGACCGGCGTCGCGCGTGCCACAGGCGAGGCACCGTGTCGGCGCGAGCAGTTCGGCGAGTCCACTGGGCACGCGGCGCTCCCCGGGGCGACGGATGAGGTCGCACACAGCATGGGAGCGACCGGACGCCACGCGCTCGCGGGCACGTCCGTTCCTGTGGAGGGACCGTGCCCGCGAGCGCGACGAACGCCCGAGAGCCAGCGTTCAGCCCTGGCGCGGCCGACGTGCCTCAGCGGCGAGCATCACCGGGATGTCGTCGCGAACGGGATACTCGAGACCACACCCCAGGCAGACGAGGACCTTGCGGCGCGCCTTGTGTTCGAGGCCGGATCGGCACTCGGGGCACACGAGGATCTCCATGAGCCGTTCGTCGAGTGCCATGTCCCCTCCGATGCGTCCCGTGCGACGGCCAGTGACGGCCGTGGGACGGGCAGATGCCGGTCGGTACCGAGTCAGTCATTCCCGTCGGTGCCGGACGACTCGATCATCGCCGTCACCTCGTCGGTCAGTGCCGCGAGGCCGGGGGCGTCGCTCGCCTCGACGTTGAGGCGAAGCAGGGCCTCGGTGTTGCTGGGGCGCAGATTGAACCATGCAGCGCCGAGATCCACGGTGAGACCGTCGTCGTGGTCGACCGTACCCCTGTCGGCGAATGCTGCGCCCACGGCGTCGAGCACGGGGCTCGGATCCTCGACCACGTGGTTGCGCTCCCCGGTCGCGACGTACCGGTCGAACGGCGCGACGAGCTCGGACAGCGTCCCGCCGGTCCGCACCAGCACCTCGAGCAGCAGCAGCGCAGCGATCGCCCCGGAGTCCGCACGGTGGTTGTCACGGAAGTAGTAGTGGCCGGAGTGCTCGATCGCCAGCAGCGCCCCGGTCTCGGCCATGCGCTGCTTGATGAAGGAGTGCCCGACCCGGGTGCGCACCGCCACACCGCCGGCGGCCTCGATGGCCTCGGTGACCGTGCGCGAACAGATCAGGTTGACCAGGACCGTCGCACCCGGATCGTCGCGCAGCATGCGCCCGGCGACCACCGCCCCCACGAGCGAGGCGGACACCGGCCGGCCGTGCTCGTCGACGACGAACACCCGGTCTGCGTCGCCGTCGAACGCGAGGCCGACCGGATGTTCGCACTCCACGACCCGCGCGCGCAGGTCACGCAGGTTCGCGTCGTCGAGGGGGTTGGCCGGATGGTTCGGGAACGTGCCGTCCAGCTCGAAGTACAGCGGATCGGTGCGGATGCCCAGGGGCTCGGCGACGGCAGGCCAGGTGTGACCGGCCATCCCGTTGCCCGCGTCCACCGCGACGTCGAGCCCCTCGAACACCGTCGCGTCCACGAACGAGCGCACATGAGCGGCGTAGCGTTCCAGCACGTCCTCGTGACGCAGACCGCCGGTGATCGGTCCGCCGCGGGGAGCCTCGACCGCCAGGTCGCGGATCCGGGTGAGTCCCGTGTCGGCGGACACGGGCGCGGCACCGCGCCCGCACAGCTTGATCCCGTTGTACTCGGCCGGGTTGTGGCTCGCGGTGAACATCGCACCGGGCAGGTCGAGGATCCCTGAAGCGTGGTAGAGCTGATCGGTCGCGGCGAGCCCGACGTCCACGACGTCCACGCCGGCACGACGGACCCCGTCGACGAAGGCGGCGCACAGTTCGGGAGACGACGGTCGCATGTCGCGCCCGACGACCATGCCCTGACGGGTGTCGAGGACGATCGCTGCGGCCCAGCCGAGCGCGTGTGCGACGTCCGTGTCGAGCTCGGTGTCGACGACGCCGCGGATGTCGTAGGCCTTGACGATCCGTTCGAGCCGATCGGCGAGTGTCACCTGCGGGCGGACCTCCCTCACCAGTCCGTGGCGAATTCGGGGCCACCAGCGAGGATCCCGACCGCGTCGTGCAGGTCGGAACGCGTCGGCGCGGCAGGAGGTTCGGGCGCGGGTCGACGCGGCGGACGCGGCACGGCCGACGGCGGCACCGCGGACACGGGTGTGGGTGCTGGGGTCACCGCCGGCCGGTCGAACGGCACGTCGTCGTCCCGTTCCTCACCTCGGGCATCGTCTCCCGGCTCGACCAGGTGCATGCCGCCCCGCGGTCGAGGCTCCTGCGGCGGCGTGGTCGCCGCGGCGGGGGGGGGGGGGGGGGGGGGGGGGGGGGGGGGGGGGG
>JBBDIX010000025.1:4054-21115 GCA_040880235.1 Nitriliruptoraceae bacterium | reverse complement strand
CGCCCCCCGCCCCCCCCCCACCACCGGGCGCGGCCACCCCAGCGCCAGTTCGGGGACGCTCGATCCGCGCCGGTTCGCGCCCGCTCTCGGGTGCGGACGTACCGGTCGCACGCAACGCCGCCGCGAGCACGGCGACGGTGCGTTCACCGCCGAGGTCAGCCGGTGTGGCAGGTGGGGCATCGGTGTGACGCTCGCCGTCGGGACGACGGTCCTTCAACTTCCATCCCTGCGGCGCGCGCGTGCGCGACAGGTGCTGCGCACACAGGTCGTACGACTGCGGATCCGGATCGTCGACGAGCGCGTCGAGCCAGGCCTCGCGACGGTCGTACGCAAAGCGCAGCGTCGCGATGGCCGGAGCGACACACGCCGGACGCTCGCACGGCCGACGTCCGACACGCGTGAACGCATGCACGACGGCATCAGGAGAGGCGACCGAGGTGTGCCCCGGGTGGATCACCGCAGAATGGACCATGCACACACGCTAAACCACATCCCTGTGATTCAGCAAGGAGGCGCCACCCTGCGCGTGTACGCAGCACGTCGCCTGTCCCCGCGAACAGGTCCCCTCCCGGGTCGGTCCCCAGCGCTCGCGGTCCACGGCGTACGGTGTCGCGTGACGACCACCATCACCTCGAGGTGACCATGACGACACGCGATCGGCGAGGCCGGCACCGCCACACGCCCGTCGATCGTCGCCGTCGGCCCGCCGACGGGTTCCGTGCGTCGAGCGCGGCCCGCTTCGACCGGCTCGTGTCGTCGGCGTTCGACCGGCTCCCCCGGGAACTCGTCGACCAGATGGACAACGTGCAGATCACCGTGATCGACGTCCCGTCGGAGGATCCGGCCGGACACGGTGAGGAGATCCTCCTCGGACTCTACGAGGGGGTGCCCCGGACCGAACGGACGCTGGGAGAGGCGATGCTCCCCGACCGCATCACCCTGTTCCGCCGCCCCCTGGAGATGCGGGCGTCATCGGCCCGGGACCTGGCCGAACTCGTGCGAGACACGGTCATCCACGAGATCGCGCACCACTTCGGCATCGACGACGACCGCCTCGACGATCTCGGGTGGGCCTGACCCGCCACGAGCGGACGCGTCAGTTGCCCGTGGCGTCACTCGCGTCGCCATTCGCGTCACCGTCCGCGTCCGCGACGCCGTCGGCCTCCTCGTCGCCCTCGTCCTGACCCGGCGACCCGGTCGTTGGCCCGTCCCCGGGCACGGTGCCCAACGATGACGTGCCGGGCCGTGTCGGCGCGCGATCCTCCGTCACGTCGGGCTCGTGCAGCGGTACCGGGTCGAAGCGGAACTGATCCTCACGGGGTGGGATGCCGAGCTGCGTCCCGAGGCGCGCCACGAGCCCGTCGACCCGCCGCGCAACGAGCGTCGGTCCCCGAGCCGTCCAGGAGGTCGCCGACACGCCCGGCACCGCCACCAGCCGACGTGGGCCCACCGCGGCACCGCCGACCCGCGTCGCCACGATGCCGCGATCGGCCGCCACGAACACGGTCCAGGTCGACGCATCCTCGAGCCACGGGCCCAGATCGACGGCGAGCCGCGACCCGGGACCGACGACCAGACCCTGCAGCTGTGGTGGCTGCTGGGGACCCTGTCCGGTCTGGACGGTGACGTCCACCCGAGCCGATGCGCTGCCCGGGTTGACGAGGTGGAGCTGCTCCTCACGGTCCTCGGTTCCTGCGCCGGCCACGACCCAGTCCCTCGAGGGTTCGGCAGCGAGCTGGATCGAGAATCCGGTGCGATCGACCGCGGTGTCCGCGATCCGCGTCGCCGCGGAGACGACCACGGGGACCCCGTCGGAACGTGCGGTCACACCCACGACCTCGTCGTCGTCGAACGTTCCCGACAGGTCGACCCGTTGCATGGACCCCGCTGGCACGGACAGCTCCTCGAGGCCGTCGGGGATCCGGCCTCCGTCGAGCAGGTGGTACGTGAGCTCGACGTTGGCGGTCCGATCGGTCGGGTTGACGATCCAGAGCCAGCTCGTGCGCTGGGGTGCATCGACGATCCAGCCGACGGTCTGGATCTCGCGGGGGACGCCGCCGGCCTGGAGTGCCGAGGCCCCGTCGACCCCGCCGATCGCCGACCGGACCAGCTGCATGCCCTCGACGACCACGCGTCCCGTCGCGACGCGCACGATGGCGGACAGGTCGTCGCGCTCGGGGAGCGACTCGTTGACCACGATCTCGACGGTGCTGCGCGCCGACACGCTCACGTTCTGCAGGGCCAGGGGCGACTCCGGGCCCTGCGGGGTGAGGAACTGCAACCCGACGGACGCATCGGTGTCATGAGGATTGGAGAGCCGCAGGATCGCCTCGTGCCCGCCGGAGGTCACCATGCCCGGCACGACCCACTCGCGGGAGGGTCCGGCCACGCAGCCGGCGGCGACGATGCCCGGTGGCAGGTCCCCACCCGTGAACCTCCACTCGCGATGGACGGCGACGGGGCCACCACCCCAGCGCACGACGGTGACGCCCTCGGGTGCGAAGGACCGCTGTCCGTACGTTTCGACGCTGGAACGCCCCACGCTGATCAGGGACTCGCCGTCGATCTCCACGACCTCGACGACGCCGGGCTCCTCGAGCACGTCCGGTCGTGCCACCTGCACGCGAAGGTCGGTCTCCACGTCGCCCACGTCGGCCATGGGACAGGTCCACTGACCCGAGGTGAGGACGGTGTCGGCCTCGCCCGTCGTCGCGACCTCGTCCGAGGGAGAGCCACCGCGGTCGACCAGCCGATCGGCCGACACCACCAGGGCAGCGACGAGCAGCGCCACGCCGAACGTCACCCGGATCCCGACCCGCGTCATCGGCCAGACTCCCTGCCGGGCAGCTGCGGTTGGGCGCCCGGCACGACCTGCGAACGTCGGCGCGCGAACCGCGGGGGCCGCAGGGCCAGGGACACGACGAGCAGCAGCGCGAGCAGCTGACCACCGACCTCGAGGATGCGCTGGGCGTCGGCGTCGTGCCCGACGACGACACGCTGACCCTCGGACACCGGACCGAACGCGACGAGAGGCGCCCGGCCCTCGACACGCGGCACCGGTCGTGCATCGGCGAGCGCACTCCACAGTCCGTCGTCGACCTCGGCCAGGCGCACGTTGCCGTCGAGGGTGGCGGTCCCCCGAAGGTCCCCGACCTCGTCGGGTTCGAGCGGATGGAACCCGATGAGTGCATCGACGTCCCAGGGCGAGTCGTCCGGGGCCAGTCCGACGATGGCAGCCGGTGGCAACGCACCCGCGACCCGGTACACCCGACCGTCGACGACGGGCCGAGGCTCGAGCTGGATCTGTGCCGTGAGGACCTCGTCGAGATCGTCACTGGCGCCGTTCGGGGGCACGACGACGTAGCGGATGCTGAGCACGCCGAGCCGAGCCGCCGCCGTGAGGTCGGAGCGACCGACCACGTCCTCGACCACGTCCTCGACCACGTCGAGCGCGGGCGACGGCGGCAGTCCCAGCGACGCCATCGTCGGCCCGCCCCCGTCGACGACCTCCCAGGCGACGCCGTCGACCGAGTCGGCGAGCACCAGGACCCGGAATCGTTCGCCCTGCTCGGCCTCGGCCAGCACGAACGCCGGCAGGGGTGGCTCGTCCAGGGCATACGCGTCGAGGGGCGAGCGCACCAGGGAGGTCACCACGACCCCGAGACTCACCGCGACCGCGGTCGCGGTGACGGCCGCACTGATCTGCCGCCATCCGAACCCGTACCGGGACAACTGGGACTCCGCCGAGGCGAACGCCACCGCATAGAGCCCAGCGAACGCTGCGGCGGTCAGCATGAGGGGCAGACCCGGCCACACGAGCAACCCGGATCGCCCGAGCATCCACCCGAGCAGCGCTCCGACGAGCGCGGCCATCCACAGACCGGCGACGAGGCCCGGGACGCGCGTCACCCCGATGGCCAGACCGAGCAGTCCCGCGAGCACGAAACCCGCCCCGGCGAGCAGTCCCGGGAACCCCGCCAGGGACGGACTCAGGGCGAGCCACTGCCACAGCTGACCCTCGGCGAACGTGCCGCCCGCCGCCGTCAGGGGGCCGGACGGGTCGAACAGGGTCAGACTCCACGGCAGGAGCAGCGCGACGGTGCCTGTCAGCGCCGCGACCACCCGGATCGTCAGCGCCCGCTTCCATGCCCCGTCGCCGGGCGACCCGAACGTCAGGATGACCGTCACCAGTGCCGCGAGCCCGAACACGGGAAGCATGACGGGTTCGAACGCGCTCGTCGCGGCCCCGATGAGCACCATGGCGGACACGGCTCGCCAGCCACGTGCCGGCGAACTCTTCGGGTCGACGAGCACCAGACCAGTCGCGATCACGGCCGGAATCGCGACGAGGACGACCAGCGCGGTCACCTGCCCGGTCATCAGGGCAGCGATGGCCGGAGGCGACAGCACGTAGGCCGTCGCCGCGACGACCCGCGGGACACGGCGAGCCGAGAACAGCTGCGCGGCACGCAGGGCGAACACCCACGCCGCACCGATGCTCCCGAACAGCAGGACCCGGGGCGCGAGATAGTCACTGCCCCCGAGCACGAACTGCAGCAGACCCAGCAGCGCCTGTGCCGGCGACGGCGTCTGCGCCGTGCCGAACGCGCCCGCGGTGTGCCATCCGGCCACGTGGTCGGCGAGGAACGCCGTTGCCGTGGCCGGCCAGGGGGCGAGCTGCCCCCCACGGATGGATCCCGGGACGAGCAGCGACCACGCGCCCATCACCACGACCGTGATCAGCAGCAGGCCGGCGATCGCGACGGGACGCCGGCGAACGAACGCCGCGAGCCCGATGTCCTCGTCGGTCGGTTCATCCTCGTCGGTCGGTCGCTCGTCGGAGCCGTCACCCCCGGCGATCCAGTACGCGATGGCCTCCGAGTAGGCCCGAAGGCGGGTCGACACGCGACCGAACAGCTCCCGCAGTTCGGTGTCGGTGCGACGACGCGTGGCCTGGGTCGCGCGACGCAGGTGCAGTGTCTCCCGGAGCCGCACGACGTTCCACAGCCAGGCGCGGACCGTCTGGAACGCGTCACCGAGGCGACGTGTGAGCACGAAGCCCGCGACCTTCGCGATCCCGACGACGAAGTACAGCATCACCACGAACGGCAGCCGTGCCGGCCCGTGGTTGCGGATCAGGGTCGCGAGCGTGTTGCGCTCCGCGAAGTAGCGCGGGCCGAGCTGGCTCGTCTGTCCGAGGCGCACGTACTCGCCCGCAGCGGAGACGTGGACACCGAGCGCAGACGGCACCACCTCGACGTCGTGGCCGGCGATCCACAGCCGCCAGCAGAGGTCGAGGTCGTCGCGGAAGACGTGGAACCGGGGATCGAGGCGACCGACCTCCTCGAGCGCCGAACGACGCACGAGCATCCCGGCCGTGGAGACGTACAGGGTCCGGCGCTGCTGGTCGCGCTGCCCCTGGTCGAGTTCGTCGTGGTCGACGCCCGAGTCGGCACGACCGGTCATGTCGATGGTCCAGCCCACGGACTGGAGACGTTCACCGCGTGACCAGAACCGCAGCTTCGGACCGACGGCACCGAGCCGTGGATCGGCGTCCAGCACCGAGATCAGCTGTGTCAGGGCATCCGGCAGGAACGCCACGTCGTCGTGCAGCAGCCAGACCAGCGGTATGTCGTCACCACGGGCGTCGAGCGCCATGGACACGGCCGCCGGAAACCCGAGATCACGATCGGCGACCAGCACCCGATCGGTCCCCAGCCGCTGGACGAGCAGTTCGCGGGAACCGTCGGTGCTGTCGTTGTCGACCGCGACGATGTCGACGTTCGGATGGTCCTGCGCCTCGAGCGCGTCGAGCGTGGCCGGCAGCCACCGGGCACCGTCGTGCGCGACGAGCACGACGAGCACACGGGTGGTGTCCGACACCTGCACGGCGGGCTCGCTCCTCGACGTCGACGATGGGGACGCGGACGTCAGCGGGACACCGAACCGACGACGGGGCACGGCAGGTGGCGATCAGGGACCGTCACGATCCCGGGGCATCGACACGTCACGTCCAGCGGCTGCGGACGCTACCACAGGGACCTGACCGCCCTGCGGCGACGACGGACGGACGGTGGTGGCCACGGACACCCGTGACCCGTCGGTCCGATCAGGCGCTCAGGCGCCTGACACGACGTCGTTCACGCTCGGACAGGCCACCCCAGATGCCGAAGCGTTCCTCGTTGGTGAGCGCGTAGTCGAGGCAGTCGCCTCGCACCGGGCACACCGCACAGATCCGCTTCGCCTCTCGAGTCGAACCGCCCTTCTCCGGGAAGAACGCCTCTGGATCCGCATCGAGGCAGCGCGCCTCGAGCATCCAGGTTCGATCATCCGCATCGAACGCGAGCTTCGTCGTGAGTTCGGTGATGGCCCCCACGATCCGCTCCTCACTGCCGACAACCCTGAAACTACAAGAACGTCATTCTTGCGGGTGTCGGCCGCGAGGTCAAGCCCCGAACCACAAGGGATGGTGGCTGGAGGTGTCGCCGACCACGAGGGGTGCGGGTCTGCGGGGTCAGACGAGCCCTTCGAGCGCGTCACGAAGACGCTGGAGTCCGTCCCGAAGCCGGGACTTGGCCGTGCCCTCCGGGATGCCGAGCACCTCGGCGACGTCGCGGTAGGTGTGTCCCCCGAAGTAGGCCAGTTCGATGGCCTCTCGCTGGCGTTCGGTGAGCACGTCGAGGGCGCGACGCACCTGCCAGTGATCCAGGTGGAGCTCGACCTCGTCCGCGACGTCGTCGACGTGTTCGTGCGCGTCACGCCTCGCCACCCGTTCGTCACGGTTGCGGCCGGCCTGTTCGCTGCGAACCCGGTCGACCGCGCGGCGACGCGCCAGGGTCGACACCCACGCTCGCCAGGTGCCGCGCGTCACGTCGAACCGGTCCGCCTTCCTCCAGATCTCGAGGAGGACCTCCTGGGCCACCTCCTCGGCCATGGTTCGGTCCCTGAGGATGCCCTGCGCGATCGCCACGACCCGGGGCCGGATTCGGGTGTAGAGCGCCTCGAAGGCATCGGCGTCGTGGTCCGCGACCCTGACGAGCAGGTCGCCGACGTCGTCGTCATCGGCGTCCGGGATGCGGATCACGGGAGACGGGGAGCGCGTCATGACGGGTCCTTGCACTGGCCCCCGGCCAGGTCGTCGAGGTGTCGGTGACACGCATGATGCCCAGTTGTCCACTCTTTGTCAAGACTTTGTTCATGTTGTGTCTCGGCTTGCGGGAGGGTCGCTCGCGGTGCGCGAAGGGCTGCGTCCTATGCTGCGCCGGACACCGACACCGGGAGCCGTGATGGTCGTCGTGCTCGCGGGAGGGGTGGGTGGCGCACGCTTCCTCTCCGGGCTGGTCCGGATCGTCGCTCCCGCCGAGGTGACCGCCATCGTGAACGTCGGCGACGACGTCGACGTCAGCGGCCTGCGCGTGTGCCCGGACCTCGACACGATCACCTACCGGCTCGCCGGCGTCGTGCACCCGTCCCAGCAGTGGGGCCGCGACCACGAGTCGTTCGTCGTGTCAGGGGAACTGCGGCGCTTCGGCCATCCGGACTGGTTCACCCTCGGAGATCGGGACCTCGCCGTGCACCTGCACCGCACCCTGCGCCTGCGCCAGGGTGCGCCCCTGTCCCGGGTCACCGACGAGATCCGCCGCGCGTTCGGCGTCGAGGTGCGCCTCCTGCCGGCCACCGACGATCCGCTGACGACGACCGTCACGACCCGGGACGGCCGCACGCTCGGGTTCCAGGAGTACTGGGTGCGTGAACGCGCGGCGCCGGAGGTCGATCACGTCACCGCGGTCGGCGCGGACGATGCCCAGCCGGCCCCGGGCGTCGTGGAGGCCATCGAGGACGCGGACGTCGTGCTGTTCGCCCCGTCGAACCCGGTCGTGTCACTCGGCCCGATCCTCGCCGTCGAGCAGATCCGCTCGGCCGTCGCCCGCACCCGCGCCCCGGTCGTCGGGGTCTCCCCGATCATCGGCGGTCGGGTCGTGCTCGGGATGGCTGACCGGCTGCTGCCCAGCGTCGGGGCCGAGGTCTCGGCGACAGGCGTCGCACGTCACCTCGCGGACCTGCTCGACGGGTGGATCGTCGACACGCAGGACCGGGATGCGGTGGACACCATCCGTGGCCTGGGCATCGAGTGCCAGGCCACCGACACGATGATGGACGACCCTGGGATCGCCGGCGCGCTGGCCTCGACGTGCCTCGACGTCGCCTCTCGGGTACGCGGGGCGGCCGCGTGAACGAACCTTCGGGCACACCACGCCGGGCGACGATCACCGTGACCGGTCTGCCCGTGAACGAGGTGATCCTGGCGACCGATGACCTGGTCACGCGGCTGCTCGATGCGGTCGACACCGCTGGTGAGCGACTCCGGGACGGTGACGTCGTGTGCGTGGCCTCCAAGGTCGTCGCGCTCACCGAAGGACGCACCGTGGCCGTCGACGACGATCCCGACGCCGTGCGACGGCTCGCCCGCGGCGAGGCCGCGGAGGTCGTCGCGGATGCACCCGCGGTGCTGGTCGTGCGCACGCGCCACGGACACGTGGTCGCCAACGCCGGCATCGACCGTTCCAACGTCGCGTCGGGAACCGCGATCCTGCTCCCAGCGGATCCCGATGCCTCCGCCGACGCGATCCGTCGGGAGATCGCCGGGCGCACCGGCATCGACGTGGCGGTGATCGTCACGGACACGTTCGGACGCCCCTGGCGCAACGGCCAGACCGACGTCGCGATCGGGTTGAGCGGCATGGCGGCGCTGCGCGACGAACGCGGCCAGACCGATCTGGCCGGTCGAGCCCTGCACGTGACGGTGGCCGCCATCGGCGACGCCGTGGCCGCCGCCTGCGACCTCGCACGGTCGAAGGCGAGCGCGACGCCGTTCGTGCTCGTCAGGGGCGTTGACCGTGGCAAGGCGTCCACCGCCCACGCCCTGGTCCGTCCGGTCGACGAGGACCTGTTCCGGTTCGGAGGACCGACCGCGGCAGAGCAGGCCATCGAGCGCCGTCGGACCATCCGATCGTTCATCGACGGCACGGCGGTCGACGAACGCGTGCTCGCGGCCGCGGTGCGGGCCGCGGGCACCGCCCCCGCCCCACACCACACTCGACCCTGGCGCTTCATCGGCCTGCACGACGACACCCGTACACACCTGCTCGATGCAATGGCCCAGCAGTGGCGGCAGGACCTGCAGGCAGACGGCGTCCCGGCAACGACCGTCGAGGCGCGCGTCCGCCGGTCCGATGCCGTCCTGCGTCGCGCACCCACCCTCGTCGCGGCGTTCGTCTCCCTGGAACAGGCGCACGACCACCTCGATGCCCGCCGGGCGCAAGCCGAGCGCGACCTGTTCCTGCTCAGCGCGGGCGCCGCACTGCAGTCGGCGCAGGTGGTGCTCCATGCCCACGGGGTCGGGTGTGCATGGATGTCGTCCACGACGTTCTGCGGTCCCACCGTGCGCGCTGTGCTCGACCTGCCCGACCACTGGCAACCGGTGGGGATGCTCGCCGCAGGCCAGCCCGCGCGACGGCCGGCGCCACGCCCCGCCGCGGACGTGGGGCCCCTGCTCGAGTCCCGCTGATCGGCACGGTGCGCCCCGGGACCCAACCGGCGGCGCTCACCGAAGCGGTACCCTCCGCCCGCGCGGACCACACCGGGACACCCCGATCCGTTCGCCCCGCGGTCCGTGACCGTGACCTGCCCGATCCCGCCAGACCGCCGAGGTGACGTGTGGCCGAGAAGGAACGTCTGACCAACCGGGAACGGCGAGAACTCGCCCGCGAGGAGCGACGTCGCACCGAAGAGGTCGCGACGGAACGTCGGAAGCGCGGGAACCTGCGCAACGGGCTCGCGACCTTCGCGATCGTCGCGGTGATCGCCGCGGTGGTCCTGCAGGCATTCCTCGGGGGCGTCGAGGACATCGACGAACGGATCCTCGTTGCCTTCGAGGACATCGACGAGGCACGACTGGCCGCCGGCTGCGAGGTGCTCTCCGAGCGCACTCCCCTGCCAGAGCGCTACCACTTCGACGCGAACCAGGCCCCGCACCCGGACTCGATCTACGGACCGATCCGCCCCACCCACTCCGGGCCGCACTCCTCCGGTGTGCATCCGATCACGGCGTCGTCGAGCAATCAGATCAGTGAGGTCTCCTCGACCCACAACCTCGAACACGGTTCGATCGTCATCTGGTGGGACCCGGCGTCCACGGACCGGTCGACGGGGACCGCCATCGGGTCGTTCGCCGAGCTGTACAACGCCAACGGATTCCGCACCGACATCGGTGGTGTCGGGATCCTGAGCGCGCCCTACGAGGAACCCGGCATCTCGTCGGGGGGAGCCGTCGCGTTCCGCGCGTGGGGAACGGCCATGGACTGCGACGAGTTCGACGAGACGGTCGCTCAGGGCTTCCTGATCGAGCACTTCGGGACGCGTGGCATCGGCCCGGAACGCTCGCTGGCCCCGTATCCCTCCGAGGTGCTCGACGTGGCCGATCGCGACGTCTCCGACACCGCACCGACGGACGAGTCAGACGACGCCGGCGACGAGCCAGACGAGGACAGCGAACCGATCGGCTGAGATCGTCCACGGCGTTCGCCGGCCAGATCGGCGACCGAATGGTCAGGAACTCCGCGCCCGCGATCGCCGGACCCAGGCACGCAGGTGGAACGGCTCGACCCAACGGTCGCTGAGCGCCCGGGTGCTGATGCGTGCACGTGCCGCGAGCCTGCGCCGGCGGCGCAGCGCGCCGGGCAGGTGCCAGACGAGTCGCCCGAATGCCGCGAACACCACCGTGGGCCGCGTGACCGCGACCACGGCGAACTTCGCGACCGTCGTCAGCGACACCACGTGCAGGTGACGAATCACGTCGCGCAGGTCGTCGCACGTCAGGATGACGAGCAGTCGATTGGCCTGGTTGAGGACCTCGACCCGACGCGACCGTCGGGCGGCGTGTCCCCCGCGTTCGTGCCAGGCCACCGCCGCAGGCTCGAACCACGCCGTCCACCCGAGCCGGCGAGCCCGCCAGTCGAGTTCCACGTCCTCGAAGAACGCGAACAGATCCTCGGTGAGCACCTCGTCGCCGCCCCAGGCGACGTCCTCGAGCATCGCCCGACGATGCACGGCGAGTGCCCCGGACACCCCGAACACCTGGCCGGCACGGAACTGCCGGCTCCAGTCAGTGCCCTCGCCACGGTTGTGGACCAGGCGCGCCCGATCCACCACGTGGCCGGTCGTGTCGATCGTGCCTGCCGTGCCCTGACGCAGCAGCAGCGGCTGGACGCTTCCGCGTGTGCTGTCGACCAGCAGGGACGCGACAGCCCGCGACACCAGCGTCGGTTCCGGGGTCACGTCGACGTTCGAGAACACCACCACGGCGGACCGGGTGCGGGCCAGCGTGTCGTTGATCGCCCCGCTGAATCCTCGGTTGGTCCGACCTCGCACGAACGTGACGGGCCGCTCGAACGCCGTGTGCTCGAGCTCGTCGAGCACCTGCGGGGTCACGTCGTCGCTCGCGTTGTCCACCACGACGATCTCCAGGGACGGGTGGTCCTGGGCGACGTACGCCTCCACGCACTGCCGCAGCAGGTGTCCCGTGCCGTGGTTGACGATCACCACCGTGACAGTGACGTCCACGCGTCACCGGCTCCGCAGTCGCCGTCGGGCGCCCGCCTCGTGCGCCGGGAGCTCGGCCAGTCGACGGACAGGCCCCTCGGTGACCGACGAGGATCCCGCGAGGTCCACCAGCCCGGCCCCCCGCGACGACTCGGCCACGGAGAAGCGGACCCCGTCGGCCATCACCGTCCACGTCTGCCGCACGTCGACGTCGGTCACCAGTACCGACACGAGGTAGTGGCCGGCCAACAGGTTCACGTCGAACTGCAGCGCCACGGTCGCCTCGTCGCCAGGCGCGAGTGGTCCGACACCCACGCCGTGCCAACACGTGTGCATCTCGTAGATCCGGGTCCCGTCCACCCGACTGACCGTCATCCCGACGCTGCACACGTCAACAGGCGCCGTCGCCTGCAGCGAGACCTGCAGGGTGGCACCCGACCCCGGGGTGAGCTGGTGGGTGGCCTCGTCGCCGTCGCCCTCGAGCACGGCATCGGTGATCCTGACCCGGCGGTGCTCGGGCAGCGGCGTGAACCCGCGCGCCGGGTGCTGGGCCCGTCGGCGGTAGTGCTCGATCGCGTCGTCGACCGGACCGTCGAACGTGAGTCGTCCACCGTCGAGCACGATCGCACGCTCACACATCTCACGCACGGCGTCCAGGTCGTGACTCACGAGCACGAACGTCTTGCCCTCCTCGCGGAACTGCTGCATCCGTTCGAGGGACCGCTGCTGGAACTCCATGTCCCCGACCGCGAGCACCTCGTCGACCAGCAGGATGTCAGGGTCGATCGTGACCGCGATGGCGAAGCCCAGTCGGACGTACAGACCCGACGAGTAGGTGCGCACCGCCGTGTCGAGCAGGGGGCGGATCCCGGCGAAGTCGACGATCTCGTCGAAGCGCTCCTCGATGTCCGCGCGCGACAGCCCGAGGATCGCGCCGTTGAGATGGATGTTCTCACGCCCGGTGAGATCACCGTGGAACCCGGCGCCGAGCTCCAGCAACGAGGCGACCAGTCCGTTGGTCTGCGCCGTGCCCTCGTCGGGAGGAAGGATCCGCGCGAGCACCTTCAACAACGTCGACTTGCCCGACCCGTTGTGACCGATGACCGCGACGGACTCGCCGTGCCCGATGGAGAACGACACGTCCTCGAGCGCGTTGAAGTCGGTGTACGAGGACCGTCGCAGGCGGTAGAGACGTTCCTTGAGGCCCGTCGGACGTTCGTGGTACAGGCGGAACGTCTCCGTGAGACCGTCGACCGCGATCGCCGGTCGTGCAGGATCGACCCGCAGGCCCGCGAGCTGTCCGAGCGATCGCCGGGGCGCCACGTCAGACCTCCTTGGCGAAGGTGCGTGCCCGACGGAGGAACACCATCCAGCCCCCGACGAACACCACGGCCGCCCAGCCGGCAGCGATCGCGAGCGTCATGCCGGAGGCCCACTGGGGCGCGGTCGACACGATCCGTTCGGTGCTCGCACCCTCGAGCACCTGGCCGTACATGGGCGCACGGAACGCCTCGACGAACCACGTCATCGGATTCAGGGCGAGCAGGCGCGCCACGATCGACCCACTGCCGAGTTCGGCCGTCACCAGCGCTGTCGGGTAGAGCACGGGGGTCGCGTAGAACCAGACGAGGAAGATCACGACGAACAGTTCCTGCAGGTCGCGGACGAGGACGTTGACGGCCGCGAACCACATCGCCACGCCGGCGACGAACACGGTCAGCAGCACGATCGCGACCAGCGCTCCCGGCAGGTGCACGATCACACCCATGCCCCGGGTGACGACGAGGTACGGCAGGATCACGACCAGGGCGAGCAGCAGGTGCACGAGCTGCGCGAGCACGTGCGACAACGGCAGCACCTCACGCGGGAAGTAGACCTTCTTCACCAGGTCCGCGTTCTCCACGATCGAGTGGATCGCCCCCTGACAGGAGTTCTGGAGGAACTGCCAGTAGAGGTATCCCGCGAGGAACCACGCCGCGAAGGCGTCCACCGGGATCGGCACGACGAGCGTGAACACCACGGTGAACACGACCGTCATCAGGGCCGGGGTGAGCATCGACCACAGGAACCCCAGCGCGGAGTTCTTGTAGCGGACCTTGAGTTCCTTGCGCACGAGCTGACCGAGCAGCTCCCGCGCGCGCCACAGGTCTCCCACCTTGGTGAGCGCCGGACCCGCGATCCGACCAACCCACGACGGTTCGGGGGGTGCGATCCTGCTCGTCAACGGAGTCTCCGGGAATCGGGCGCCGAGCATCGTGTCCGGGAATCGGGGCCACCGGCCCGCGATCGCCCGGTTCGACGCCGTTCGGCGTCGACCGTCACCGGCGCCCCAGCCCCGGTTTCTAGCACAGGATGCCGCGGGACCTCGCGCCCGCGCCGGTGTCGATCGGCCAGGGTCACGCCTGCTCCGGACGCCGGGCCTCGTCGTCGAGCACCTCGCCTCCAGACACCACCACGTGGTCCCCCAGCACCACTCCCCGTCCGATCCGCGCGCCAACCTCGACGCACGCACCGGGACCGGTGAGCAGGCGGTCCGCCGAGGCCGCGACCCGTGCACCTGCACCCAGCACACTGTCGGTCAGCACGACACCCGGGCCGACGGCGCCAGCCGGCCCGACGACGACTCCCGGGCCCACCCGCGCCCCGGCGGCCACGTGTGCGCCGTCGCACAGCAGGACCGGGGCCACGAGTGTCGCCGAGGGGTCGACGGTCGCGGTGCCGCGGACCGTGATCCCGTCCAGCGCCCACGTCCCGGGCCACTGCATCGCCCCGTCCAGCACGAGCCGATGTCCCCCGAGCATCCGCTGCGGCGTCCCGAGGTCCGCCCACACCGCGTCGGTCGCGACGCCCTCGACCGGCACCCCCGCGTCGACCAGCGCGGGGAACACGGTGCGCTCGAAGCTCAGTGGTCCGGCGGGGAACCGCTCCAGTGCCGAGGGCTCGATCACGTAGGTTCCGGCGTTCACGGTGTCGTGCCCGGGCAGCTCGCCCGCACGCGGCTTCTCCACGAAACCCACCACGCGGCCGTCCTCCAGCACGCACACCCCGTAGGTCGAGGTGTCCTCGACGCGGGTGAGGGCGATCGTCACCGCTGAGCCACGCGCCCGGTGGTGGCCCACCAGTGCCGTCAGGTCGAGATCGGTCAGCACGTCACCGTTGAGCACGAGGAAGGTGCCGCTGACTCGATCGAGCGCGCTTCGCACGCCGCCCGCCGTGTCGAGCGGAACCGGTTCGGGCACGAGCTCGATCTCGACGGCGAGGTCCGCGGTCGCGTCGGACAGCACCTCGAAGGGCTGGGTGTCCGCGCCGACGATCAGCAGGACCCGTTGGACACCGACGGCCGCCAGTCGGCGGATCACCCCGAGCAGGAACGGATCGCCACAGAACTCCAGCAGCGGCTTGGGGGTCACCGCCGTCAGCGGTCGCAGGCGGGTGCCCGCGCCCCCTGCAACGATCATCGCCTCCCTGACCGTCATGCTCCGTTCCCGTGACGCGCGCTGCGTCCATCCCGCCGTTCACGCCCGTCCCGCCCGTCACTCCCTCCGGCGCGTTCGCCCGTGGCACTTCGACCCGAGGGTCCGACGCGTCGGACGACTGCCGACAGTGCCACCCACCCGACGAGTCCGAGACGGACCAGCGGACGACTCAGGCGTGCTGCGACCGACCGGTGGTGGAGTCGGTGGTAGCGATCGAGACTGCGCGCGTGGATCACCAGACGGCGAAACGGCCGGCGATCCGTTGCACCGGCGACGGCGTGGGTCACCAGCGCATCCGGGACGAAGCGCAGCCGCCAGCCCGCCGCGCGCAACCGCGTGCCCAGGTCCACGTCCTCCGCGTAGAGGAAGTAGCCGGGGTCGAACCCGTCGACGTCGTCGAACGCGCGTCGCCTCAGCGCGACGGCACAGCCCGAGAGCCAGTCGGCGTCGCGTGGACCGTCCGACGTGGAGGGGCCGTGGTAGGCCCGCGTCCACCGATTCGTCGGCCATGCGCGGCCGAGCAACGCGTGGCCGACGATCACCGCGGGCCCGGGAACCCGGCGTGCCGAGGCCTGGGACTCCCCCGACGGATAGCACACCCGCGGCCCGGCCGCTCCGACGTCCGGGGCCGCGAACGCCTGGTGCAATCGGCGGATCGCTCCCGGGCCGAACCGCACGTCGGCGTTGCACACGACGACGACCGGTGCATGGCGTACGGCGCGGACCCCGGCGTTCGCTCCCCGACCGAACCCTGCGTTGTCGAGCTCGAGCACCCGTGCCCGCCGATCGGCCGCACGCACGGCGTCGGGTGTCCCGTCGGTCGACCCGCAGTCGACGACGACCACCTCCGAGGCGTCGTCGATCGTCGCCAGGCATCCGAGGACGTCGTCTCGGGAGTCGTGGGTGACCACGACCACGGCGGGGCCGGTCACGGCCGCGCTCCGCGGTCGTCGATGTCGACTGCGGCGACGAACCGGTCGAGCCCGTCCCGCCACTCCGGCATGACCCGCAGGCCGCAGAGTTCCGCGTGCGTGCCGTCGAGCACCGACCATGCGGGACGTCGGGCATCCGTCGGATACTCGTCGGAGGTCACGGCCTCGACGGGGACGTCGATCCCCGCCGTCTCGAGCGCCGCCCGAGCGAACTCGTGCCGGGTGCACGAGCCCCGGTTCGTCCGGTGCCAGGTGCCGTGTCGACCGCTGCGGGCGATCTCGACGATCGCAGGAGCCAGGTCGTCGACGAACGTGGGGTTGCCCCACTGGTCATCGACCACACGAAGGGGCTCGCCGGCCCGAGCCCGAGCCAGGATCGCCGTCACGAAGTTCGTGGACCCTGCCCCGGTCAGCCACGCGGTCCGCACGACCTGGTGCGCGGCGAGGGTCCGACGCACGAGCTGTTCACCGGCCGCCTTCGAGCGCCCGTACGCGTTGACCGGAGCGACCGGGTCGAACTCGGTGAGCGCCCGGGGTTGACCATGCGGCACGGTGGGCCGCACGGCGCCGAAGACGTGATCGGTGGAGATCGTCACCAGCGTGGCGCCCGTCCGGGCACAGGCCCGCGCGAGCCACCACGGCCCCAGCGCGTTGACCCGGTGTGCGGACCGGGGATCCCGTTCACAGGCGTCGACGTCGGTCATGGCCGCTGCATTCACCACCACGTCGGGTCGCACGGACGACACGACGTCCATGACGCCAGCCTCTGAGGTGACATCGAGGTCCTCACGGCTCACCGCGGTCACCGTGTCGTCGGCGAATGCGTGGCACAGCGCACGCCCGAGCTGTCCGGTCGCCCCGGTGACCAGGACGTTCACGTCTGCCTCCTACGACCGTGCGTCGAGGCCCACGGAGACCACCGCACGCGCATCGGTGGGAGCCTCCACGCCGGCGGGCAGGGGTTCGGGTTCGACACCCAGCGTCGCGGCCACCCAGCGGGCCTCCTGCTCGAACCCGTCGACCTCGAACACCCGCGACACCTCGGTGGCACG
>JBBDIX010000025.1:0-3954 GCA_040880235.1 Nitriliruptoraceae bacterium | reverse complement strand
CACCGTCGATGGTCCGCGTGTACGAAGGCACCGTCGTCATCGGGATCCCCCCGGCGACCACGCGGCGCACCTCGTCCGCGAGCCCGTACATCTCTCCGAGCCTCAGGCCCTCGTCGGTGGTGACGTTGGAGGCGACGTCGTCGACGAGCTGCAGGACACGCCGCGGGTCGGCCAGGGTCCGCGTGTCGGTCAGGTCACGCAGGACCGCGAGCAGGAAGCGCTGCTGGCGGTCGATCCGCTCGAAGTCGGCGCGGACTCCCTGACGCGAACGGATGTAGGCCAGTGCCTCCTGCGCGGACATGTGCTGCGGACCGGCGTCGAAGTCGGCCCCACTGCGTTCATCGCGCAGCGGCGCCGGCACGTCGATGGTCACGCCCCCGAGTGTCTCCACCACCTTGAGGAACCCCCCGAGCGACACCGAGGCGTAGTGGTTGACGGGCAGACCGAAGTTGTCCTGGATGACCCGGATCAGCGCATTGGGCCCGGATTCATAGGCATCCGCGAGCTTGAGGCGTCGACCCTCCTCGTCGCGGACCAGCAGGTCACGCGGCAGGCTGACCAGCGACATGCTCTGGCGGTCCTCGCTCAGGGCGACGTAGATCATCGTGTCGGACCGCTGGCCGTCGAATGCGCCGAGCGACAGTTCCGAGCGTTCCTCGTCCTGCAGCCCGTCACGCGAGTCGGACCCGACGACCAGGAAGTGACGCGCGTTGGACGCCTCCGTGACCACGTCGAGCTGGTCGAGGGGTACCCGCGTGAGGCTCGCCTCGGCCTGCTGGACCATCATCGTCGCCGTCGTCGCGAACGCCACCACCGCCGCCAGCGCCACCACCGACACCGCGATGCCCAGACGTCCCCCGAGACCCATGCGTCGGCCTCCCTCGACAGGGGGTTCCCAGGGCTCGGGTGCTACCTCGGTCACGCGTCGTCCTCCACCAGGTCCGCGGCAGCGGTGACCGCGATGTCCACCTCTTCGCCCTCGAAGGTCGGAGGGCGATCGACGGCCTCGAGGTCCACGTCACCGAGGAGCTCCGCGACGTGGATGGCGGCCAGTTCGAGGCGATCGTCGCCAGAACGGTACGTCACGAGCGAGCGGTCCTGCGCGAACGTCGGGGCATTGCCGGTGCCGACGGTGGGAACACCCGCATCCCGGAGCCGCTCCTCCACCGAGGCGGCCAGTCCCTGGATGCCGGCCCCGTTGAACACCGCGATGGACACGTTGCGGAGCACGAGTGCACGCAGTTCCGCCTCGACGTCGCCGGGTTCCAGAACCGTCCCCTCCCGCAGGTGCTGGAAGCGAAGCTCGGCTGGTTCGTCGAGAGGGACCACCGCACCGGTCTGGGGATGACGCAGCACCGGCACGACGTCGATGACCGGCGTGACCGGCTGCGCGAGCTGTTCCGCCAGGTCGAGCAGCGACCGACCACGAAGGCTCACGTCCGTCTCGATCTGCTCCGCCACGACGTCGACCGCGCGCTTTGCCGTCAGCGGGGCCAGCCACATCGACGCCCCGTCGAAGGCACGCGCGACCCCGTGCACGGCGCCGGCGACGATCCGCACCACGTGCACGGGGTCGGCGTCGAACTGGCCCGCGGCGACCTGGGCGCCGGTGACGGCCCGGCACCCGTCGGCAAGGCACAGCTCGATCCCGTCGACGGCGTCGACCAGGCGCGGCAGGGCCTCGACACTGACACTGACGACGTGGTCCACCCGCACCCCGGTGTAGTCGACGATCGCACGCATCAGCAGGTCAGAGCCGCCCGACACCTGGATGTCGGCCAGCGTCATCTGGCCCTGCCCGTCGACGCTCACCGACAGGTCCGTGGGCAGGAGGAGTACCACCGGGTCCGCGCGGGGGCCCCCGATCTGCAGCAGTGCGACGGGAGCCATGAGCGCCGGCTCCAGGGGCCGCGTGGGATCTCGCATCGCGGTCATGGACACCAGCAGGTTGGTGGTGCCCGTAGGTGCGACCGCCCCGTCGATCCCCAGCGGCTCCACGTCACCGTCGAGCGACCGCAGGTCGATGCCGCCGAGCCGGACCCACGCGTAACCCCACAGTGCGCCCAGCAGCAGCGCCCAGAGCAGACCGGCGACGACCAACGCCAGCACGACGACCACGACGCGGCGCAGCCACGGACGCTGGTGACCTCGACGGATCGACAGGTTGCGGGGAACGGCCACGGGCGGCGAACACCTCGGGATCGAAGGCGGCGAACGTCACCCACGTGCAGGTCCGACCGGCGCGGACCCCCGGATCGCTGCGTGGGTGGCGTCGGATCGGCGAATCAACCGCACGTTACCATCGCCGTCCAGCGGCCCTCGGGGCCGCCGGTCCGACCCCGCAGCCGTCGATCGGCACGCCGTGCAGCTGTCCGCCCGAGGCCCCGACCGGCCGGCCCCGTCGACGATTCCCGACGCCGTGCGCACGGCCGCGGAGCTGCGCGGGCATGCCCCGGCCGTGACGGTGCTCTCCGCGCGCGGACGCGAGGAGCAGTCGGCGGCGTCCCTCGCCCAGTGGGCCGCCAAGGGCGCCCACCTGCTCATGTGGGACCTCGAACTCGAACCCGGGGACACGCTCGGTGTCGACCTGCCACTGTCGTGGACCACGGCAGCGGTGTGCCTCGCAGCGTGGTGGGCCGGGGTCACGGTCGATCCCGAACCAACGTCCGGTGTGGTGGTGGCGCACGAGTCTCGACGCGACCACCACGCCGGTGACGTGCTCTGGGTCGGCGACACCCTGTCCGGCGCACCGACCGACCCGGACCTGGACGCGTGGGTCACCGCCGTGCAGACCTTTCCCGACCAGCCGCCTCCGCCCCGCAGGCTCGAGGTCGCCGTCGACGGGGCAGGATCGGCGCACACGGTGACCGAGGTGCTCGCACTCGCCGACCAGCAGGGCCGCGGCACCGCAGGGGTCGACACCGCGACCCTGGGCGGTGTGGATGCGCTGGTGGCCGTCTGCCTGCGTCCGTTCGTGGCGCTGGCCGCCACCGTCATCGTCGACGGCGTGGACCGCGCTGCCGCGGATCGGGAACGCGTCGCCGTCTGGCTGTGACGTGACCGGGGTCAGCCCGTCCGGACGGGTCCGCCCGGGCTCGCTGGAGGCAGCGGCCACTAGTCTCCCCGACGGTCGATCGAAGGCATCCAGGTGGGCGAACGGCGCCGTTTCCGGCCGCCGAGGGTCCCGCGTCCCGTCGCGGCCCTCGGCCGCGCGGTCGGCCTGCCGATCATCGAGGTCCGGTCCTACTGGGCCAGCGAGTCCCGCAGCATCCGGGCGGGTGCGAGCGCTCTGGGCATCGGGCTGTGCGCGACCGTGGTCGCCGGTGTCGTGCTGGGTGCCGCGGAGGGCCAGCTGACCGCGATCCCGGGACTGCTCGCCCTCATCCCTGCCGCGATCGGCATGCGTGGGTCGATCTTCGGCGCGCTGGGGTCACGCTTCGCGACCGGGATCCACACCGGCGAGTTCGCACCGGACCTGCGGCGGCACAGCTATCTCGGCCGACAGATCGAGGCCGCCACCATCCTGAGCTTCGCGTCGTCGGCGCAGGCAGGACTGCTGGCCTGGCTGATCAGTGTCGCCATCGGCCTGCCCACGGTCGGACTGCTCCCGCTCGTGGCGATCTCGCTGGTCGGGGGGCTGCTGTCGTCGCTGGTGCTGTTCTTCGTCACCGTCGGCATGGCCGTGCGTTCCCACCGTCGCGGCTGGAACATGGACGACGTCGGCGCACCGGTCATCACGGCCACCGGCGACCTGGTGACCCTGCCGGCACTGCTGCTCGCCACCCTCGTGCTGCGGATTCCACCGCTGGCGCTCGCGCTCGGCGCCGTCGGACTCGTCACGTTCGTCGTCGCCCTGTGGCTCGGCTGGCGCAGCGACGCTCCCGTGGTCCGCCGCATCGTGCGCGAGTCGACGATGGTGCTGACGATCGCGGTGACCATCGACGTGTTCGCCGG
>JBBDIX010000024.1:0-5636 GCA_040880235.1 Nitriliruptoraceae bacterium | reverse complement strand
AAGACCACGGTCCTCAAGCAGCTCGCCCACGCGATCGAGGCCAACAACCCCGAGGTGCACCTGATGGTGCTGCTCGTGGACGAACGCCCCGAGGAGGTCACCGACTTCGAGCGGTCCACGAAGGGTGAGGTCATCTCCTCGACGTTCGACCGTCCTGCCGAGGACCACACGCAGGTCGCCGAGCTCACCATCGAGCGCGCGAAGCGTCTCGTCGAACAGGGGCTCGACGTCGTGATCCTGCTCGACTCGATCACGCGACTCGGTCGCGCCTACAACCTCGCGGCCCCGGCCAGTGGGCGCATCCTGTCGGGTGGTATCGACTCGGCCGCCCTCTACCCGCCGAAGCGCTTCTTCGGCGCCGCCCGCAACATCGAGGAGGGCGGCAGCCTCACGATCATCGCCAGTGCGCTGATCGACACCGGCTCGAAGATGGACGAGGTCATCTTCGAGGAGTTCAAGGGCACCGGAAACATGGAGCTGCGGCTCGACCGCCGCATGGAACAGAAGCGGATCTTCCCGGCGATCGACATCCAGGGGTCGGGAACCCGCCGTGAGGAGCTGCTGCTCGAGGCCGACGAGCTCGCCACGATCTGGAAGCTGCGGCGTCTGCTGTCCACCATGGACTCCGAGGCGTCCCTGCAGCTGCTGATCGACAAGCTCAAGGCCACGAAGTCGAACAGTCAGTTCCTCCAGATGATCTCCAAGTCCAATCTGCAGTAGTCGGGGGTCACACCGCGACTGGTACCCTCGGGCACCACGCGCGCCCCAGTGGCGCGCGGTCGCGTGTGGCACCCGCGTCACCGCCGTCGGCCCGGTACCCGTCACGCCACGGCACACGTTCGAGGAGTCGTTGATCATGAAGCAGGGCATCCATCCCGAGTACACGACCGCCACGGTCACCTGTTCGTGCGGCAGCACGTTCGAGACGCGTGCGACCGTCGACACGATCCGGGTCGATCTGTGCAACGAGTGCCACCCGTTCTACACGGGCCGGCAGAAGCTGGTGGACACCGGTGGGCGCGTCGACCGGTTCCGTCGTCGCCTGGAGAAGTCCAACCAGGGTTCCTGACACGCCGCCACACCTGCACGAACCCTCCTGTGAGGCGGACGTGAGCGAGCTCGACGACAAGGACCCGATGCAGTCGGCCCCCAGCTACTACGGGGGGCAGGCCGTCATCGAGGGTGTCATGATGCGGGGTGCCGACCGCTGGGCGGTCGCCGTGCGGCGTCCCGGTGACGACATCTGGCTCGAGTGTCATCCCGTGTCGGACCTGCCGCGGCGTCGGCCGTGGCTGAAGTGGCCGATGATCCGCGGATGCTGGTCACTGGCCGACTCCCTGACCATCGGGATGCGGGCGCTCGGGATCTCGGCGAACCAGTCCGCACCAGAGGACGAGTCCGAGCCGAGTTCGGCCGTCACGGGCCTGTCGATGCTGCTCGCGCTGGTCGTGTTCGTCGGCATCTTCATCTTCCTGCCGTCCGCGGGCACCAAGGGCCTCGACGCGCTCATCGGGCACGTGATGGGTGATGGACTGTGGTTCCACCTGACCGAGTCGGTGGTCCGCATCGTCATCTTCCTCGCGTACCTGTGGGCCATCTCGCTCATGTCCGACATCCGGCGCGTGTTCCAGTACCACGGCGCCGAGCACAAGACGATCGCGGCCTGGGAACACGACGAGGTCCTCGAGCCCGCGAACGTCGACCGCTACTCGACGCTGCACGTGCGGTGTGGCACCAACTTCCTCATCCTCGTGATGATGCTCGCCATCGTCGTCTACACGGCCGGTGGCCTGCTGGTCCCGCCCCCGGAGGGCATCACCTGGTACGCCGCGGTGCTCTACCACGTGATCCTGCGGATCGTCCTGCTGCCGGTGGTCGCGGGCCTCGCGTACGAAGGCCTGCGCGTCGGCGCGCGGTACGGCGACAACCTGCTCGTGCGTGCCGTGATGAAGCCGGGCCTGTGGCTCCAGCTCATCACCACGAAGCAGCCTGACCGTGACCAGATCGAGGTCGCCATCCGTGCCTTCGAGGCCGTGGTTCCCGCCGCGGACCGTGAGGGTCGCGTGTCCACCACGCTGACCAGCCCGATCACGCTCGCACCCGACGGGCTCGAGGTGGAACTGACCGCTGCGACCGTCCGGCGTGCCGACGACGCGGGGCGCGCCGACGACGTGGAGCGCACCGACGGGGCCTAGCGAGCGCGACCAGCCCCTCCCGGGCATCCCGCGTTCACCACTCCAGAGGCCCATCATGTACGAACAGCTCGGCGCCATCGAGGCGCGATTCGCCGACATCGAGGCCCAGCTCGCCGACCCGGAGGTCTCGGGGGACGGTGGCCGGTACTCCGAACTCGCGAAGCAGCACGCCCAGCTCTCCGGGGTCGTGCACAGCTACCGACGTTGGCGCGAGACCCGTGACGACCTCCAGGCGGCGCGTGAGATGCTCGCCGACGCCGATCGTGACGAGCGTGCCCAGCTCGACGCGGAGATCGAGACGCTCGCGGCCCAGCTCGTGACCCTCGAGGAGGGACTGCGGCTCGAGCTCGCCCCGAGGGACCCCAACGACGACCGGGACGTGATCGTGGAGATCCGGTCGGCCGCCGGTGGAGACGAGGCCGGTCTGTTCGCCGGGGAACTGCGCGACATGTACCTGCGCTACGCCCAGTCGAAGGGTTGGGTCGCCCGGGTGCTCGACGAGTCGCCGCAGGGGATCGGTGGGGTCAAGGAGGCCGTGCTGGAGATCGCCGGCGCCGACGCGTTCGCGCACCTCAAGCACGAGTCCGGTGTGCACCGCGTCCAGCGGGTCCCTGCGACGGAGTCCCAGGGACGCATCCACACGTCGACCGCCTCGGTGGCCGTGCTGCCGGCGGCGGAGGAGGTCGACGTGGACATCGATCCCGGTGACCTTCGCATCGACGTGTACCGCTCGTCGGGTCCGGGTGGGCAGAGCGTCAACACGACCGACTCGGCGGTGCGCATCACCCACGTGCCCACCGGCGTGGTCGTGGCCTGTCAGGACGAGAAGTCCCAGCACCAGAACCGTGACAAGGCACTGCGCGTCCTGCGGTCACGACTGCTGCAGGCGGAACAGGAACGCCAGGCCCAGCAGCGATCCGACGCGCGACGCGGGCAGATCGGCACCGGAGACCGGTCGGAGAAGATCCGCACCTACAACGTGCCGCAGAGCCGGGTGACCGACCACCGGGTCGGGTTCACGACGCACGCACTGGCTGACGTGCTCGCCGGAGGCCTCGATGAGCTCGTCGACGCGCTGCGGCGCGCCGAGCGCGAGGCCCGACTCGCCGAGGTCGATGCAGGAGACGGATCATGAGCATCGCGGACCCGAGCGCGCCCGAGGTGCGCACCACGGCACGGGAACTCCAGCGTGCCGTCGCGCGCCTGCTGGCCGAGGCCGACGTCGCTGCGCCGGAGGCCGACGCACGCTGGCTGCTGGAGGCGGCGCTGGGCGCGGACCCCCACCATCAGCCCGGACGCCTCGTCGAGGCGGCCGAACGGATCGTGCTCGACGCGATGGTGGAACGACGCCGTGCGCGCGAACCCCTCCAGTTCATCGTGGGCGGTACCGCGTTCCTCGACCTGTGGATCGAGTGCCGTGCCGGGGTCTTCATCCCGCGGCCCGAGACCGAGGTGGTCGCGCGCCTCGCCATCGAGGCGGCACGCCGGGCACCGGCCGCGCCGATCGTCGTCGAACCGTGCACCGGTACCGGCGCCATCGCATGCGCACTCGTCGCCCACGTCGACGGGGTGCAGGTCATCGCGACCGACATCAGTGTCGAGGCGGTCACCCTCGCGCGGCACAACCTTGCACGGGTCGTGCAGGGCGAGGCGGGGCACGTGCTCGCCAGTGGGGCGTCGGCGGACGTGCGACACGGCAGGCTGTTCGATCCCGTCGACACCGACCTCGTGGGCCGGGTCGACGTCATCGTCGCCAACCCGCCGTACCTGCCGCTCGCAGACCGAGACGCGTGGAGTCCCGAGGTCGCCGGTGGCGATCCGATCGACGCGCTCGTCGGTGGGGAGAACGGGCACGAGGTCGTCGATCGACTGCTGCGGCTCGCCCCGCGGTGGCTGCGGCCCGGCGGGACCGTCATCCTCGAGATCGACGAACGTCGAGCGATCGACGCGACCGAGGCCGCGAACGCCGCCGGGCTGACCGGCGTGCGCATCGTCGACGACCTCGCCGGGGCACCGCGGGTCGTGGTTGCACGTCGACGAGCGGAGTCCTGACCGCACCGCCTCACCGCACTGCCTGACCGCCGCGCCTGAGCACCGTCCGGCCACCGACACGAGGTCCACCGATGTCCGACCGCATCATCGACGTTCGAGGCGATGGCCGAGCCAGCGGCATCGACCGGGCCGTCGCGGCGCTGCGTGGCGGCCAGATCGTGGCGCTGCCGACCGACACGGTCTACGGCGTCGCCGCCGACGCCTTCAGCCGGGAGGGAACGCGACGGATCTTCGAGGCGAAGCAGCGTGCGTGGGACGTACCGCTGCCGATCCTGGTACGCACGCCGAAGCAGCTGGTGGGGATCTGTCCCCGGGTCCCGGAGTCAGCGGAGCGCCTGATGGCCGCGTACTGGCCGGGGGCACTGACGCTCGTGATCACCGAGCAGCCGGGCCTGTCGTGGAACATCGGCAACAGCCAGCGCACCGTCGCGGTGCGCATGCCCCTCGACGACGTCGCGCTCGCGGTGATCCGAGCCGTCGGGCCACTGGCGGTGACCAGCGCCAACGTGTCGGGACGCCCGCCGGCCACCACGGCAGCCGAGGCCGCCGAGCAGCTCGGCGAACACGTCTCGGTCGTGCTCGACGATGGTGAGCGCACGGGTGGCGCCCCGTCGACGATCGTGGACCTGACACGCGACGAGCCGGAGATCCTGCGTGCCGGTGACCTCGACCCCGACGACGTACTGGCGGTCGCACGCGGAGAACTCGATCCGATCGCCGCCTCTGCGCGTGTCGCCGGCGGGGATGCCGACCGCACTGGCGACGGCGAACCCGACGGGCGATAGCCTGTGACCGATCTCCTCCTCGACCCGTGAGGCACCGTTGAGCACGTTCTGGGGTCCGGACTTCGACCAGTTGCGCGACATCGACCCACAGGTCGCTGACGGCCTGCTCGTCGAACTCGCCCGACAGCGCGGCAAGCTGCAGCTGATCGCGAGCGAGAACTTCGCGTCGCCGGCGGTCCTCGCGGCCAACGGGTCGGTGCTCTCCAACAAGTACGCGGAGGGCTACCCGGGACGTCGGTACTACGGCGGCTGCGAGGAGGCCGTGGACCCGCTCGAACAGCTCGCGATCGACCGGGCGAAGGAACTCTTCGGCGCCGCGCACGCCAACGTCCAGCCGCACTCTGGAGCCAGCGCGAACATCGCGGCGTACTTCGCGACCGTCGCGCCGGGGGACACGGTCCTGGCGATGTCGCTGCCGCACGGGGGACACCTCACCCACGGCATGGCGATCAACTTCTCCGGGAAGTGGTTCGACATCGTGTCCTACGGGGTCACCGAGGACACCGAGACCATCGACATGGACCAGGTCCGAGCGCTCGCGCTCGAGCACCGGCCGAAGCTGATCATCGCCGGCTGGTCGGCCTACCCGCGCCAGCTCGACTTC
>JBBDIX010000023.1:0-36411 GCA_040880235.1 Nitriliruptoraceae bacterium | reverse complement strand
CGTCCCCGATCGGTGCGAGCTGCACGGTGACGGTCCCGTCCGGCGCGTACTTGGTGGCGTTGTCGATCAGGTTGACCAGGATGCGTTCGATCTGCACCGGGTCCGCGACCACCGTCAGGTCGTCCGGGGCGTCGACGACGATGCGTTCGCTCTGGGCGTTCTGGGCGACGACGCGACGAAGCAACGCGACGGCATCGAACGGTGCGTCGAGCACCTCGGCGCTCGCTCGGGTCAGCCGGTCGATGTCGAGCAGGTCGGCGAGCAGGTCGTCGAGGCGTTTCGCATGGTCGGCAAGCGCGTCCTCGAGCTGGTTCCGCGTCGACTCGGGTAGTGAGCCGCGTAGCCGTCGCAGCGTCGCGGCATTGCCCTGCACGATCGCCAACGGGGTGCGCAGTTCGTGCGACACCGCGGACAGGAACGAGTTCTTCATCCGGTCCAGACTACGGAGACGCTCCGAGGCCTCGCGTTCGGCGGTGAGCACGGCCTGCTGTGACCGTTGGCGCTCCACGCGCTCACCGATGTCCCGGAAGTAGACGGCAACACCCTGCTCGGACGGAAAGGCGTGGACCTCGAACCACGTGTTCAGTGGCGAGTAGTACAGCGAGTCGACGTCGACGGTGACCTGTTCGTCGAGCGCGCGGTGGAACGCGGCGTACACGTCGGTGTCGACGGCCTCGGGGAACTCGTCCCACACGACCTGGCCGAGCAGTTCGCCACGGGTGCGTTGCAGCAGCTGTTCGGCGCGTCCGTTGAGGAACGTGAACCGCCATTCACGGTCGAGGGTGTACACGGCGTCGGTGATGCTCTCCAGTGTCGTGGTCAGCCGAACCGCCAGCCGCGAGGCGTGTTCCTCGGCGGCTCGCTGTTCGGTCAGGTCCTGGAACGCCCCGATGATGTGGGTCGCACGGCCCCGGGTGTCCACCTGCCGCTGTCCGATGAGTCGCCCGTGCATCCGCCTCCCCGTGAAACTGTGGATCCCCACCTCGACATCGAAGGGGATCCCCTCGGTCTCGCACCGTTCGAGGGCGGCGGTCACCCGTCTGCGGTCCGGTGTCTCGAGCAGGTCCAGGATGGCATCGAGCTCCGGTTCCTCCGCGCCGGAGTGGTCCATGACCTCGAAGACCTCCGTGGCCCACTCGACCCGTCGAGAGGCAAGGTCGATCGCCCACCCCCCGATGCGCCCGAGCGACACCGCGGCATGTGCCAGCCACTCGTTGCGGTCGCGCACCTGCTGGACCACCTGACGATCGGTGACGTCGACGACCTGTCCGATCATCTGGATCGGCGACCCCGAGGCGTCCGTGACGATGGACACGCCGAGCAATCCCCACACGATGGAGCCGTCCGGGCGCACGTAGCGCTTCTCGATCGGACGCAGGTGTTCGCCGTCGACGATCCGGTTGCCGTACGCCACGTCCTCGTCGACGTCGTCCGGATGGGTGACCTCCAGGGAGGTCATCGTGAGCAGTTCGGCCTCGCTGCGGCCGAGGAACTCGCAGAGGGTCTGGTTGACGGCCAGCAGGTGGCAGTCGAGGTCGAGCAGCGCCATGCCGGACGGCGCGTGCGCCATCGCGAGGCGGAATCGCTGCTCCGAGACGGCGAGCTGCTGCTCGAGCTCGGCGATGCGCTCGACACCCCTGCGTGGATCAGTGCCCATGAACTGGCTCCTGCAGCCGGCGTGACGGCGCCCTCGTCACGGCCGGTCGGTGTCGACGACGGCAAGGTAGTGGGCACCGGACCCGGTGTCGCCCGGTCGCGGGGTCATCGGTGCGTGCCGAAGGCCTCGAGGCCTGCAAGACTCCACGGATCCGATCCTCGAGGACGCGTGTCCGACACGATGGACGGCTGTGACATCGGGCAGGTCGTGGGGTCGCCCTGCCCGGTCTGCGACGCGCCCCTGTTCGCGGAACACGCCCACACCCGCTGTCGGGCGTGCGGATGGCTCGGCAAGTGCTGTGAGTGACGGGCCTGCGCGCCTGACCGCCGAGCAGATCGATGCACGCACCCCTGCGGGACGCAACCGGTACGCCGATGCCCTGCGGCTGACCTCGATCGTCGTGGTGGTCCTCGGTCACTGGCTGCTGGCCGTGGTGTCCGCCCGGGGTGGGCGACTCGAGGGCGTGAACCTGCTGGCCCTGCACGACGGGACGCACTGGCTGACCTGGATCTTCCAGGTCATGCCCCTGTTCTTCTTCGTCGGGGGCTACGCGAATGCCGCGGCGTACCGTTCGGCCCGCCGCCGAGGTGTCGGCTGGGCAGACTGGGTGCGGGGTCGGGCGCGACGACTGCTGCGACCGGTGGTGCCGCTGGTCGTGCTGTGGACACCGGTCGTCGGGGTGCTCGCCGTGCTCGGCGTACCCCGGTCGATGCTCCAGTTCGCCAGTCAGGTCGCGATCGTGCCGGTGTGGTTCCTCGCGGCGTACCTGGTGGTGTGCGCGGTGGTTCCCCTGACGTACCCCCTGCACGAACGCTTCGGTGCAGGGATGCTCGCCGCGATGGTCGGCGTCGCCGTGGCGGTCGACGTGGCCCACCTCGCCGGGGTGCCGTCGGTCGGCTGGTCCAACTACGTGTGGATCTGGGGTGCCGTCCACCAGGCGGGCTACCTGTGGCACGACGCCGACCGTGTCGCCGCTGACACACTCGCCACCGCGACGCGTGCCGTCTCGCCGCAGGCGTCCGACGTGCGTGCGTCCGCGCGCTGGTTTCCCCACACGTCGGCGTCGGCGGTCGGCGTCGCCCTGTGCGGGTACGGCATGCTCGTGGTGCTGACCCAGGTGCTCGACTACCCGATCTCGATGGTGGGCGTCGACGGGGCGACGCGGTCGAACAACTCGCCGCCGTCCGTCGCCCTGCTCGCGCTCGCCGCGGGACAGGTTGGCATGGCGCTGGCGCTGCGACGCCGATGCGAATGCCTGCTCGCGCGTCCCCGGGTGTGGGCGACGGTGGCGATGACGGGCGCCTTCACGATGACCGTCTACCTGTGGCACCAGACCGCGATGATCGTGGTCGCCGCCGCGCTCGTCCCGACCGGCATCTGGCCGTCGCGTGAGAACGTCGACCTCACGTGGTGGTTGACGAGACCGCTGTGGTGGCTCGCGTGCGCCGTGGTGCTCGCGGGGCTCGTGGCCCTGTTCGGACGATACGAGCACGCGGGCACGACGCGGTCACGTCCCTCCACGATTCGTGCCGCCGTCGGGGTGTCGCTCGCCACGATCGGTCTGGGCCTGCTCGTGTTCGGTGGTCTGCACCGACCGGGAACGTTGACAGGGGTGCCCTGGGCACCCCTGGGCATGCTCGTGGTGGGCCTGGGGGCACTCGGGGTCCTGCGCCGACCTCACCGGCCGGATCGGCTGCCCGAACCCGGTGGGGTGGCCGAACCCGTGGAGGTCACGCCACCGGACTCCGAGGACGCGTCCTCGCCCCACTGAGCGGTGAGCGGGTCGTCCGTCAGTCCCGGCCGCCCGATGCCCGTCGCGAACGCCGCACCGCGGCGTGGTACAGGCCGGGCACGGCGTGCCGGATCACGACGGCCGGCCGATACCAGCGTGGGATGGTGCGTTCGGTCGCGCCGGACAGCAGCACCTGATGGATGGCGCGGGCGACATCGTCCGGGCGGCCTGCGAGACGTTCGAACGCGGTGCCCTGCAGGTGCCGTTGCGGGAAGCCCTCGGTGACGATGAAGCCGGGGTTGAGCTGGCAGACCGTGATGCCGCGGCTCGCCCACGACAACGCGGTGGCCTCGCTGAAGCCGACCATGGCGAACTTGCTCGCGGAGTACGCCGCCGGGCCGACGCCCAGCTTGCCTGCGACGGACGCGACGTTGACACATCTGCTGGGGGCGCTGCGTTCGAGCAGGTCGGCGAACGCCGCCATGCACCGCACCATGCCGTGGACGTTGACGTCGAACGTGTACAGCGCGTCGTCGAGGTCGGCGCGCCCGTCGAAGCGCCCACCGGGGACTCCCGCGTTGTTCACCAGAGCGTGGCAGGCCCCGAACTCGGCGTCGACCCGCGCGGCGAGTGCGTCGACCTGCGTGGTGTCGGTCACGTCGGCGACGTGGGGGATGATCGAGGCGTGGCGGGCGGCCAGGGCGTCGAGCCGGTCGCTGCGACGAGCGACGGCCATGACGCGCATCCCTGCGCGTGCGAGTCGCAGGGTCGTCGCCTCTCCGATGCCACTCGACGCGCCGGTGACCACCGCCACCCGATCGATCGTCCGCCACATGTGTCGTCCCTCCGCTCCTCGGACACGCTACCTGCGTGGTGCAGCCCGCCCGGATGCCCGCGTGGCAGGGCGGGGGTATCGTCGGCCGGACGCGAAGGAGCGATGCGAATGGCCGACTCGTCCCGGATTCGCACGCTGGTGCTCGTCGCCATCGCTGGTGTCGCGGTCGTGGTCACCGCCCTGCTGTGGTGGTCCGGCGGCGACATGCCCGAAGCGGTCGACGTCGCCCGGTCTGTCGACGAGGGTCCCGAGGATGCGCCGGAGGAGCCGGACGTGCCGGATCCAGCCGAGGACCCCGGCACCGAGGCCCCCGATGCCGAGGAACCGGTCGCGGACGTCGACGCGTCGGGTCGCTGGGTGGTCGACACCTCACGTCCGTTCGACCGCGAGGCGGGCAGCGGAACGTTCGTGGGCTACCGCGTCGACGAGGAGCTCGCCAACGTCGGGTTCACGACCGCCGTGGGGCGCACGCCGGACGTGGAGGGTCACCTCGAGCTGGAGGGCACCCGGATCACCGAGGTGCGGGTGCTCGCGCGGTTGGACGCACTCGAGAGTGACCGCAGCATGCGCGACGGACGTGTCCGCTCGACGCTCGGACCCGACGCCACCGCGGACTTCGCGCTCGCCGACGCGCTCGAACTGGACGCACTGCCCGCGGTCGGGGACACCGCGGACCTCACGGCGTCGGGAACCCTGCGCATCCGGGACGTCTCGCGCGAGGTGTCGGTCGACCTGGTCGTCGAGGTCGACGGCGACGGGGTCGTCGTGACCGGTTCGACGGTGATCCTTCTGGACGACTTCGAGGTGCAGGTCCCGTCGGCCTCCAGGGTCCTCAGTGCGTCTGACGAGGCCACGATCGAGTGGCAGCTGTTTCTGGTGCGCGGCTGACGGCGGTGACCATCCTCGTCGATCGCGCGATCTGGCCCTGGCGTGACCGGCTGTGGGCACACCTCGCCAGTGACGAGTCGCACGAGGAGCTGCACCGGTTCGCCGACGCGCTCGGGCTGCGCCGAGAGTGGTTCCAGGGCGATCACTACGACGTTCCTGCGGACGTTCGTGAACGCGCGCTGGAGCAGGGGGCCCGGGCGGTGACGGCCGCCGAACTGGTGCGGCGCCTGCGTGCTGCGGGGCTGCGGCGCAATGCGCGGTGGATCACAGCCAGCGACCGGGGTTGAGCAGGTTCTGTGGGTCGAGCGTCTGCTTGATCCGTCGCTGCAGGGCGAGGTTTTCGGCACCGATCTCGCGTTCGAGAAACGGCGCCTTGATCTGTCCGACCCCGTGTTCCCCGGTGATGGTGCCGCCCAGGTCGAGGGCCGCGAGCACGAGGTCGTCGAAGGCGTCGCGGGCACGATGCAGGGCGTCGCCGTCGGCTCGGGGGATGACGATCGTGGGATGGAGGTTGCCGTCGCCGGCGTGCCCGAAGTTGCCGATGGTCACCTCGCGGTCGACCGCGATGTCCGCGGCGCGTCCGAAGTAGTCGGCGATCGCGGACCGGGGAACCGCCACGTCGTCGAGCAGGGTGTCACCCTGCTGTTCGAGCGCGGGGATCGCGAGGCGTCGGGCCTGCAGCAGCGCATCCGACTCGTCGTCGTCGTCCGTCGTGGCGACCCAGCTGGCGCCCGCGCGGTCACACCACTCCGCCGCGCGACCGATCTCCGCGTCCCGAACGGGTGGTTCGCTGTCCGACTGCAGGAGCAGCAGCGCGGCGGCATCGCGGTCGAGGTCCATGGGGTACACGTCGTCGACGGCGCTGATGGTGGTGTGGTCCATCATCTCCATGAGCGACAGGACCAGCCCCGACCGCACGATCGAGGACACCGCCTCACCCGCGGTGCCGAGGCTGGGGAAGTACGCGACGGCGGTCGACGCACCGGCAGGCGCTGCACGCAGACGCAGCCGGATGCGCGTGACGATCCCGAGCGTCCCCTCCGAGCCGACGAACAGCGACGTCAGGTCGAGGCCGGCGACGCCCTTGATGGTCTGGTGACCGGTCTCGATCACGGTCCCGTCGGCCAGCACCACCTCGAGGCCCAGCACGTAGTCGCGTGTCACGCCGTACTTGACGCAGCAGAGCCCCCCGGCGTTCGTGGCGATGTTGCCACCGATCGAACAGAACGCCTGGCTCGCGGGGTCCGGTGGATACCACAGGCCGTGCTCGGCACCGGCGGTCGAGATCGCCGCGTTGATCACCCCGGGTTCCACGAGCGCGACCTGGTCGGCCGTGTTGATCTCGAGGATGCGGTTCATGCGTTCGAGACACACGATCAGGCTGCCGTCCCTGGCCTGCGAGCCGGCGCAGAGGCTGCTTCCCGCCCCTCGGGGAATCACCGGCACGCCGTGGGAGGCGGCGATCTGCATCGCCGCCGACACCTGAGCGGTCGTCGTCGGGAACACTGCCGCGACCGGTTGGCCCGGGGTCACCCACGTGGTGCGATCCCAGCGGTAGGTCTCCAGGACGTCTGGGTCGGTGATCAGGCCTCGATCACCCATCGCGTCGGCGAGCTCGTCGACGAGCGGCACGAGTCCTCCTGTCACGCCCGATGTCACGCCGGACGGGTCCGGCCGGGGACGATACTCGGACCCGATGCGGACTACTCTCCGCCAACGCAGCGCGGAGGCATCCGATGAGCAGCACCGCCCCGGCGCCGACGACGGCGCCCTTCGGCACCGTCGAGGCCGCGACGATGGTGGTCGCGGAGACGGTCGACGGTGTGTTCTCCGCCCCACGGGCGGAGCCGGTACGTCCGCTCACGATCCATCCGTTCGCCCACGGACTGCACTACGGCAGCGCCTGCTTCGAGGGCCTCAAGGCCCATCGGGGACCGGACGGTGTCGTTCGGATCTTCCGCGCCGAGGCGCACGCCGCACGACTGTGCGCGTCGGCACGATCGCTGCACCTGCCGGACCCGGGGGAACGGCTCGTCCTCGACATGATCACCACGGTCGTGACGGAGAACCTGCAGGACGTCCCCGACGCTCCCGGCGCGCTGTATGTGCGTCCCGTGCTGCTGGGGACCGACCCGAACATCGGTGCGGCCGCGGCGCCATCCGCCGAGGCACTGCTGTACGTGGTGGCCAGCCCCGTCGGCGACTACTTCGCGCGAGGTCAGCGACCGCTCACCCTGTTCGTGGAGACCGACCTGCCGCGGACCACGCCGCAGTTCGGGCAGATCAAGACGGGCGCGAACTACGCCATGGCGCTCGGCCCCACCCTGCAGGCACGCGCGGACCACGATGCCGACCAGATCCTGTTCGCGCCGGGCGGCAACGTGCAGGAGACCGGGGCGGCGAACTTCCTGCTGCTGGACGACGAGCGTGTCGTCACCCGGGCGCTCGACGCGACCTTCCTGCACGGCGTCACCCGGGACTCGGTGCTCACCCTGGCGCGCGACCTCGGGCTGGTGGTCGAGGAACGCCACGTCACGGTCGACGAACTGCGCATGTGGGCGGCCCGGGGTGAGGCGGCACTCAGTGGCACGGCTGCGGTGCTGTCCGGGGTGGGCACGCTCATCATGGGCGGTGACCGCGTGACGGTCGGCGACGGGGAGGTCGGAGCGGTGACCCAGCGCCTGCGGGCGGTCCTCCACGACATCCAGCTCGGGCTCCGCGAGGACGTGCATGGCTGGACGCGCGTGGCCGGCGGGTGACACGGATCCACGTCCGGTTCCACGAGCTCGATCCGTACGGGCATGTGAACCACGCCGTGTTCCTGCACTGGTTCGAACAGGCCCGGGTGGACCTGCTCGAGGACCTCGGTGTGGGGCTCCCTCGTCTCGCGCGGCTCGGCTTCCAGCTCGTCGTCGTCCGGGTCGACGTGCGATTCCTGCGAGCCGTGGTCGCGGGGGACGAGCTCGTCGTGCACAGTGACGTCGTGGAGCTTCGCCGGGCCTCGTCGCGATGGCACCAGACCCTGACGCGGGGTGACGAGGTCGTGGCGACCAACGACCTGCGTTCAGCGGTCACTGACCTCGATGGGCGCTCGAGGCGTGCGCCCAGAGCGCTCGTGGAGGCACTGGAGTCGCTCAGCGCGACCGGGTGAACGCCTCCAGCACCCAGGACACGATCGAGACCACGACCGCTGCGGCGAACGTCCATCCGAACCCGGCGCTCGACAGGCCGAAGCCCAGCGCGTCGGAGATGACGATCACCAGCCACATCGCGATGGTGTTGACGATCAGGAGGAAGATCCCGAGCGTCACGATGATCAGTGGCAGTGACAGCAGCAGCAGGATGGGCCGGACGATGACGTTGACGACGCCGAGCACGATGGCGATGCCGAGCAGCGCGGCAAACGAGTCGCCTTCGAGGTTGATGCCGTCGAGGATCGCGATGGCGACCCACAGGGCGGCCGCGTTGATCAGCACCCGGATGACGATTCCCATGGCCAACCTCGCAGGACGGCACGGCGTGGACTCACGTCGTGCGTGGGCGGAACTGCGGCCCGCCGGAAGGGCCGGCTCGTTCAGGCGAGCAGCTCGTCCAGGCGGTCGATCACGGCGCGTGCCGTCCGTCGGCACATCTGGACGACCTCGGCGAATCCGTCCGGCCCACCGTAATACGGATCGGGTACGTCCGCTGTGGACCCGCGGCCCGTCAGGTCCGGGTCGAACTCCCGGAACAGGCGGATCGGTGTGGTCACACCGGCCTGCTGTGCCATGCGGTGCAGGTCGGCCAGGTTCGAGCGGTCCATCGCGAAGACCACGTCGGACTCGGCGATCATGGCGGCGGTGACCTGTTCGGCGGTGCCCGACAGGTGCAGGCCGTCATCCGCCGCAGCGGCGCGCATCCGAGGGTCCGGGGATGCGCCGACGTGCCAGGATCCGGTGCCGGCCGACCGCACCTCGACGTCCAGTCCTGCCTGCTGGGCGGCCTCACGCAGTGCGGCCTCGGCGGTGGGAGATCGGCAGATGTTGCCGAGACACACGGTCAACAGCCGTGGTGGGGGCGTGCTCACGATGGTCCTCTGTGGTCGGCGCCGAGCACGACCGTGACGACGGAGACTGCATCCGTCTCGTCGTACTCGTCGATGCGCAGCGCTCCGGCGACGAACGCGGCGTCCGGACGCCTTCCGGGCGGGTACATGACCAGGGACGTGTCCCGCAGCGGGGTGTTGTCGATCCCGACGACGACGAAGCCGTCCTCGGTGAGACGTTCGGCCGTCTGTCCCGCGGCACCCGCGATTCCCGAGCCGTTGAGCACCGCGACGTCGATGTCCCGGGGGGTCAGCGACGGATCGTCGGTGTCGGCCGCCGTCACCTGGTCCAGGATCGCGCCGGTGCGGAACCGGGAGAACAGCGGCTCGGCCTCCGCGACCACGGGGTCGAGCACCCAGGCGCCGTCCGATGTCGTGCGGGGTGTCGCGGGAACCGTGTGGCTGGGCACGTTCCCGCGGGCGACCGTGCGCAGGCCCCAGGCGATGCGCGCCAGGGACCACGTGCCCATCTGGTCGTCGACGGTGACGGCGGATCCTGCGTCGCGTGCGACACGCAGGGTGCGGACGGGGTTGAGCAGACTTGCCGGTGAGGTCAGTTCGCCGGCGAGCGCTGCGATGAACTGCTTCTGGCGCGCGATGCGGTGGAAGTCGTCGTCGATCTTGCGGACGCGGACGTAGCCGAGGGCGTCTGCCCCGTCGAGTTCCTGACAGCCCGCTGGCAGGTCGATCCCGGCGTCTCGGTCCGTGATCGCCTCCTCGAGGCACAGTTCGACCCCGCCGACGGCGTCCACGATGTCACGAAAGCCCCCGAAGGTCACCTCGACGACGTGATGGACCCGGATGCCCGTCGCGTTGTGCACGGTACGCACCATGCAGTCGACTCCACCGATCGCAATCGCGGCGTTGACGCGACCGGTGGTGCCGTCGCACCTCGTCACCCACAGGTCGCGGGGCAGGGCGAGCAGTGCCACGCGCCCGCCATCGATGGTCATCACCATGATGGTGTCCGCGCGCTCCCCGTCGACGGCGCCGGTCGTCAACTCCAGACGCTCCTGCTCGGACAGACCGGCGCGGCTGTCCGAGCCGAGCACGAGCACGTGCATCGGTCGTCCGTCGGCGGCGAGTTCGGCGACCGCCGTTCGGGGGATCTGCGAACCGATCCACGCACCGACGCTCACGCCGACCAGACCCAGCAGCGTCGGCACCGCGACGAGCAGGACGAGTCCCAGGACGAGCAACCGCCGGCGACGCCGGGCGCGACCCTCGATGACGGGACCCCAGGGCTGGGGGACGTTGGTGGACAACCGTGCTCCCTCTGGACGATCAGCTGGTGACGAGTTCTGGCGGCAGGTGCCCGACGTCACTGAAGTTCTGGAGGCTGAAGATGTGTCCGACCGAGATGGGGGTGGTGCGCAGCACCGTGATCGATGCGTGGTCGGAGGCGAATCGTTCCCACTCCCACGGCTCGGGTTCGAGTCCGAGCAGGTGGCCCAGCACGACCGAGTTCGTCCCGGCGTGAGCGACCATCAGGACCCGCAGGGGTTCGTCCGGAACCGTCCACAGCCCCTGATCGTCGCGCTTCGCGCCCAGTTCCGCCAGTTCGGTGTCGAGTCCGATGGTCACCCGGGAGTGGAAGTCGTGGAAGTTCTCCCCACCGGGCATGCCCTCCCACCACTCCTCGCGGGATCGTGCCCTGGCGTCGCGCAGCGCGCGATTGACCTCCTGGGAGGGTGTGCCCTGCCAGGCAGCGGGCATGCGGATCTCGTGGAGCCACTTGCGGTCGTCTGCGGGCGCCTGCGCGAGCGCACGCCGTACCGGGACCGCGGTCTGCTGGGCACGACGCGCGGTCGAGACCAGCAGGCGGTCGAAGTGCTCGGCGCCGAGCCGGCGGGCAGCGAGGCGGGCCTGGCGGACCCCGACGTGCGTCAGGCCCGGGTCGACCTGCGCGATGTCACCACGATCCCACTCAGGTTGTGCGTGTCGAAGCAGGACCAGTTCCATCAGCACACCGTACGGGACGGGACGCCGGGAGTGTGGCGCACGATCAGGCAGGTCGCCGTGGCGCCGGCGCCTCGCTGATCGTGGCGTGCACCGGCTGGTCGGGGGTGCGACAGCAGTCGACGGGACACAGGTCGTGGCCGGGCCCCCGCAGTCCGAGGCAGGTGCGCGGGCCGCCGTCGATGCGTTCCACGACCAGGTCGCGCACCAGGGCGACGAACCGCGGATCGGTACCGGCGGTCGCTGCCCGTATGAACGCCAGATCGTGTTCCTCCGCCGTCTCCCGCGCCTCCACGTCGAGGTCATGGATGACCTCCATGTGGTCGCTCACGAACCCGATCGGAACGAGCACGACGGCACGGACACCCTCACCGGCGACCTGCGCGAGGTGGTCGTTGACGTCTGGCTCGAGCCACGGGACCTGTGGGGGACCCGAACGCGAGCAGTACACGAGGTCCCAGGGGCGCGATCCGACGCGGTCCATGACGAGCCGGCAGGTCTCCAGGTGCTGTGCCTCGTAGTCGCTGTGGCGCGCCATCGTCCGCGGGATCGAATGGGTGACGAACACGATCCGCGCATCGTCACGCACGGAGGGCTCGAGCTCGTCGAGCGCGGCAACCACGGCATCGACGTTGGGCTCCACGAAGCCCGGATGGTTGTGGTAGACGCGGAGCTTGAGCAGCTCGGGGACGCCGTCGCCAATCTCCGTCGCCGCTGCGGCAAGGTCCTCGCGGTACTGGCGGCAGCCGGAGTACGACGAGTAGGCAGACGTCACGAAGCACAGGGCGCGTTCGACGCCGTCGTCACGCATCTCTCGCAGGGTGTCCACGAGCAGCGGATCCCAGTTGCGGTTGCCCCAGTACACGCGCAGGTCGGGGCCCTCGGCAGCGAACAGGGCCTCGATCGCGGTTCGGAGTGCCCGGTTCTGGTCGTTGAGCGGTGAACGTCCACCGTTGGCGAGGTAGTGCTCGGCGACCTCCTCGAGGCGTTCTCGTGGGACGTTGCGGCCCTCGACGACACGCTCGAGGAACGGCATCACGTCGTCAGGTCCTTCGGGTCCACCGAAGGAGACGAGCAGGACGGCATCGGTCGTTGACACGTGGGTGCTCCTGCGGGTTCAGGGAGAGTTCGACGTCGACGGGGACTTGGGTGGTTCGCCGCCGAGAGCACGGAGGATCGACGCGTCGACGTCTCGTGCGCTCCACGACGCGTCCACCTCGGCGAACGTCCTGCGACGCGGTAGGCCTGCGGCGACCGCAGCAGCACCGACGGCCGCCGCGGTGAACAGCGTCGCGCGATGGCCGAGGACCACGGCCAGCGCCCCGCCCAGGACCACCGGCGCCAGCGCCATCGACAACGACATCGCCTGCCGTCCCCGCACCTCGGCCAGTGCGTCGTCGTCGTCGTCGGGCCGATGCAGGATCAGGCCTCGCCGGATGGCGAGCACGACCGCGACGCCGCCGGTGCCGGCGGCGAAGACCAGGACAACGGGCAGCACGGCGGGAACCGTGGAGGCACGGACCGGCGCAACAGCAGCGACCGCCAGCAGGAAGGCGAGCAGCCCCGACAGGATCCACCACGGGCGACGGAGTCGTCCCAGCGACGAACGGGCGGCCACCAGCACTCCTCGGGCGTCGCTGTCGCGGGTGTTGCCGGGCAGACCTCGGTCGGCCCGGATGGGTGGATCGTACCGAGCGCTGCCGCGCGCTCTGGTGTGCCGATCGGGGACCTCGCGACCGTGCACAAGGTCGATCACGGGCCGAGCGGCTCAGCGGGGACGTTGCTCGAGGTGATCGATCGTCGAGGGCGTCCAGGTGCGTTGCGACAGCCAGATGCCCGCGATGACCAGGCCACCGCCGACGAGCACGCGCAACCCCAGCCGTTCACCGAGGACCGCGACGCCGGCGATGACGGCGACGACCGGGATCAGGTACGCGACCATCGAGGTGTTCGTGGGTCCGACCCGGTCGATCAGTGCATACAGGATGATGTAGGCCACACCCGTGCCGAACACGCCGAGCGAACCGAGCGATGCGATGACCGGCCACGTCAGTGACCCGACGTCCGGAATCGGCGCGAACAGCAGGCTCAGGGTCATCGTGACGGCCGAGGCGCACAGGACCTGCCCGGTGGCGATCGTGAGCGGGGGCAGCGGCCCCTGGAGGATCCGCTTGGCGTACACGCCGCTCAGTGCGTACAGCATCGTCGCGAGCACGACCGCGGCGATGCTCAGGATTCGGCCCGGCGAGGACATGTCGTCGAGCACGATGGCGACGACGCCGGACAGCGAGACGATCAGGCCGATGAGCCGGGCCAGGGTGAATCGCTCGAGGCCGACGAGCACGGAGATCGCGAGGGTGCTCGTCGGGACGAGCGCCATGAGCAGGGCCGTGAGCCCCGAGGGGATGGTCTGCTGCGCCCACGCAATCGCGGTCCACGGCACGGCGTTGTTCAGCACGGCGAGCACCGCCAGGTGCCGCCACGTCGTCCATGTACGAGGCAGTCGCGTGCGGGTCACGAGTGTCGCGACGAGCAGCACGAGGCCGCCGATCGCGGTGCGGATGCTGACGATCCACAGCGGGGCGACGGACGTGACCGCCACCTCCACGAACAGGAAGGACAGGCCCCACATCGACGCGAGCACGAGGAGCAGGACGACCTCGGCGGGGCCGTAACGTTCGAGGCGAGTGGTCGCGTCGGGCATGGACGTGGCTCGATGGCGTGGTGACGGGCGGACGCTATCCCGCCCGACGTGGGGGCGCCGACGCGGACCGACCGGTCGGGCCTGCCGCGCTCAGTAGCATCAGTCGAGCGCGTCCGGGATTGCGGTCCAGGAGTGTCGAGGTGGACGAGATCGACCTGCGGGGAGCGCCAGACTGGTTCCTGCGCGCAGCCCGCGACGTCGGCGAGTCGGCGACGATCGAGGTCGAGGGCGCCCGGATCCACCACCTCGCGTGGGGATCACGTGCCGCCCCCACACTCGTGCTCGTGCACGGGGGTGCCGCCCACGCACGCTGGTGGCAGGCGCTGGCGCCCCTGCTCGCGGTGCACCACCGGGTCATCGCGATCGACCTGTCGGGGCACGGCGACAGTGATCATCGTGACGAGTACCACCCGCAGCAGTGGGTCCGTGAGGTGCTCGCGGTCGCGGCGCACGCGGGTGGTGTGGGGAGGCCCGTGGTGGTCGGGCACTCGATGGGTGGCTTCGTGACGATCGTCGCGGCCGCCCATCACGGGTCGAGCCTCGACGGCGTGATCGTGCTCGACGTGCCGATCCGCCGTCCCGACCCGGAGTCCGACGACACCCGTGCGGGACGGATGCTGCGCGCCCCGAAGACGTACCCGGATCGCGCCACGGCACGTGAGCACTTCCACCTGGTACCACCGCAGCCGTGCGACAACACGTGGCTGGTGGATCACGTCGCCCACCACAGCCTGCGGGAGGTGGACGGCGGATGGACGTGGAAGTTCGATCCGGCCGTGTTCGTCGCCCGCCGGGGGCCCAGGATCCCCAGCGACTTCGCCGCCGACCTCGCCCATGCCGCCTGCCGGGTCGCCATCTGCAACGGGGCGCGGTCGACGATCGTCGACCAGCACGTCCGCGACTACATGGCGGAACTCCTCGAGGGTTCGCCGGCGGGTGCGGCAGGCGTGCCCTTCGTCGAGGTGCCCGAGGCGCACCATCACCTCATGCTCGACCAGCCCCTGGCGACGGTGACGGCGATCCGGGCCGTCCTCGCGACGTGGCGGCCGGTCGGCGCCCCGCCCCTTGCGGTGCTGCCCGATGGGGAGTGGCCCCCCTGACGGTCCTGGGGAGTCCGATCGAGCCCGCCACGGTCAGCGCCACGAGCCGATTGCTGCCGGCGGGGCAAAGCGTTCCAGGGCCGGAGCGAGTTCTGGTTCCACGTCCATGCGCAGCGATGCGAGCATCCGGACGACGTAGTTGTAGTGGGAGATTGCCAGGCACAGTTCCATGGCGCCGCGCTGGCTGAACGTCTCCACGAGTCCCTCCCACAGGTCGTCGTCGAGGACCGCGTCGCGTGACAGCGACTGGGCGGTGCGCATCACCAGCAGGTCCTGGGCGTCGAGGTCCACCGGTTGCCCGTTGACGAAGGCGCACAGTGCATCGATGTCGCCGTCGGTGACGCCGAATCGCGCACCGATCTCCACGTGCTGGCAGAACGCGTACGCGTTGCCTGCCCCGTAGGCCGCCACGAGGATCCCGAGTTCGCGGGCGCGCGTGTCGACCTCGGCCTCGAAGCGGAACCACTCGGCGATCGCGGCGTAGTGCTCGGCGAGTGCCGGCAGGTTCGCCATCGCTCGCCGCAGGTTGATGGGGCGCTCGTCGAGCAGGTGGCGGTGCTGCTCGGTCAGGTCCTCGGCATCGAGGTAGGGGACGCGGGCCATGCAGTCTCCTGTCGGTCGGGTCGGATCGGTCGGTCTCGGGGGTCGGATCGTGGTGGGGTTCACAGACGACGCAGCTGGACCCGCTCGACGTCGTGGTCGGCGCCCTTCCTCAGGATGAGGTCAGCACGTGAACGGGTCGGTAGGACGTTCTCTGCGAGGTTGCGCCCGTTGATGCGATCCCAGATGTCCAGTGCCGTCTCGTCGGCCTCCTGGTCGGACAACTGGGCGAAACGGTGGAAGTACGACTGCGGGTCCCGGAAGGCGGTGTTGCGCAGGGTGCGGAAGCGTTCGACGTACCAGCGGGTGATGTCATGCTCCGCCGCGTCCACGTAGATCGAGAAGTCGAAGAAGTCCGAGACGAACACGGCACGTCCTGCGGCGTCGGTTCCCGTCTGCAGGACGTTGAGGCCCTCGATGATCAGGACGTCGGGACGCTGGACGGTGAGGACCTCTCCCGCCACGACGTCGTACGTGAGGTGTGAGTAGACCGGCGCGTCGACCTCGGCCTCGCCCGACTTGACGGCGGCCACGAAACGCACGAGCGCACCGGTGTCGTACGACTCCGGGAACCCCTTGCGATCCAACAGCCCTCGACGCTCGAGTTCCGCGTTGGGAAGCAGGAACCCATCGGTCGGCACCAGCGCGACGCGAGGGTGGTTCGGCCACCGGGCGAGCAGGGCCTGCAGGACGCGGGAGGTGGTCGACTTGCCCACCGCGACCGATCCTGCGACCCCGACGATGAACGGCACCTTCTGGGTCGAGGACCCGAGGAACGTGTCGGTCGCTCGGTGCAGTTGCTGCGTGGCGCCCACGTACAGGTTCAGCAGGCGGGACAACGGCAGGTACGCCTCGGCCACCTCGTTGAGCGAGACAGGCTCGTTGAGCCCCTGGAGCACGGCGAGCTCGTCCTCGGACAGCGGCAGCGGCGTGGAGTCGCGCAGTGCGGCCCACTCCTCGCGCGCGAACTCCAACCACGGCGAAGCCGTCTCTGCCTGCGCCACGACGCTCGTCTCGATGATCTCGCTCCAGGACCCGGCGAGCGTAGTGGCGGTGTGAGTGGGCACGCGTGGCGTCCATGGGGGACACTCGTGGCGCACGTCGGAACGGAGCCACCGGATGGATGACCAGCGGCGCTCGCTGCTGTTCCACCGCATCGCCAGCGCACTGCTCATCGTGGTCGTGGCCCCCGTGGCCATCGGCCTCATCGCTGACGGCGGCGAGGCGCCCCTCGAACTCGGTGAGCCGGCGTCGCGGACCGTGTTCGCGAGCGAGCGCGTCCGGGTCGTCGACGAGGAGGAGACCGACCGTGCGCGGCGCGCCGCTGCGGAGTCGGTCGAGGCGGTGCAGGTCTTCGACCGTGCGGCGCAGACCGCCATCGTCAACGACCTGCGCGGGGTGTTCTCGGATGTCCGGGTGGCGCGTGAACCCATCGACACCGAACCAGATGACGAGGAGTCGATCTCGACCCGGACGCCGACACGCTCCGAGCAGATCGACCTGCTCGCGTCGGAACTGCCCGACCTCGACGCGGTCCTGATCGAGGGTCTGGTCGACATCGACGACGACGACCTCGACGTCGTCGAACGAGAGGCGATCGCCACGGCGCAGGAGCTCGCGCGCCAGCGGGTCGAGCGTGACGACCTGGACACCCTGATCCGGGAGACGCTGCCCGGAGAGCTCGCACTGCGACCACTGCCCGGCGACACCGCGGAGACGATCGTCTCGCCCCTGATCATCCACAAGATGCGTCCGACGGTCGTCGTGGATCCGGATGCGACCGCTGCCGCACGACAACGTGCCGCTGACGGCACGCCCGAGGTCGCGCGGGTGTGGCTGGCCGATCAGACGATCGTCCGGGAGGGCGAGATCGTCGATGCGATGTCCCTGCAGGCCATCGAACAGCTCGGGGCCGCGGGAACGAGTCCGATCCGGGCGGTCGCGCGGGCGATGCTCGCGATGCTGGTGGTGACGATCGTCGGCGGTGTCTATCTCCAGCGCATGCAGCCACGCGTGTGGGCGTCGGGAAAGAAGCAGCTGCTGCTGGGCATCCTGGTGACCACCTATGCACTGATCGTGGTCGGTGCGACGGCACTGGTCGGAACGACGGCGCCGGGGTGGGCGTTCGTGGCGCCCGCGGGTGCGCTCGCGATGCTCACGGCCCTGCTGATCCACCCCGTCGTCGGCATCGCGACGATGCTTCCCGCGTCGCTGCTGGTGCCGCTGGTGGTCCCGGGATCGGGGACCGTGTCCCTGTTCGCCGCGGCCGCAGTGCTGGTCAGTGTCCCGTTGACGACGCGGATCGCGAAGCGTTCCGATCTGCGCACCGCGACGTTGCGAGCCGGCCTGTCGTATCCGGTGCTCGCCGGAGCAGTCGTGTTGGCGTTCGGGCCGACCGACCAGCTGTTCACGGCGCTGCTCGCCGGGGCCATCAACGGTGCGGTGACGGTCATCCTCGTCCAGGGGGCCCTGCCGTTCCTCGAGAACCTGTTCCGACTGCCCACGGTCACCGCACTGCTGGACCTGGCCGACCGGAACCATCCGCTGCTGCGCGAACTCGAGACGAAGGCGCTGGGCTCCTACAACCACTCGGTGATGGTCGCGACGCTGACCGAACGTGCGTGTCGGGAGATCGGGGCCGATCCGTTGCTCGGCACGGTGGCCGCGCTGTACCACGACATCGGCAAGGTGCGTCAGCCGCACTACTTCATCGAGAACCAGCAGGGCATCGCCAATCCGCACGACGACCTCGAACCCGCCGTGTCGGCGATCATCATCCAGAACCACGTCATCGACGGCGTGGAGCTCGCAGTGCGTCACCGCCTGCCTCCCGAGGTGGTCGCCTGCATCCGCAGCCATCACGGCACGATGCTCGTGAGCTGGTTCTACGATGCTGCTGTGCGCGCGGCGGCTGACGGGGAGGTCGTCGACGAGGAGCAGTTCCGCTACAAGGGGGGCCGACCTCGTTCGAAGGAGGCGGCCGTCCTGTTGCTGGCGGACTGCTCGGAGGCCACGACCCGCGCCATGGCGATGGAGCGCGGCACGATCCCGCGTGAGGACATCGAGACGACCGTGGACCGCCTGCTCCAGGAGCGCATCTCCGACGGGCAGTTCGAGGAGTCGGAGCTCACCTTCCGCGAACTGATGACCGCCCGGGACACCATCGTCCAGTCGCTGGTGGGGATCTACCACCCGCGGATCCCCTACCCGAAGAAGGCCGCCGCACGTGCCGAGGCACGCGAGCTCGTCGCTCCGGCCCGTTCGGACGATCAGGCGGATCACGGACAGACCCGAGCGGCCACCCGTCGACGGTGACCCCGTTCGCCAGGCGCGTGCTCGAGGTCGTGGCGGCGACCCGCCCCGGTGACGTGCTGACGTATGGCGAGGTTGCCGCCGAGGCCGGCCGACCGGGAGCCGGGCGTGCCGTGGGCTCCGTGCTGGCGGCACACGGATCGAGCGTGCCGTGGTGGCGCGTGGTCACGTCGTCCGGCCGACTGGTTCCGGGCCGAGAGGCCGTGCAACGCTCACACCTCGAGCTCGAGGGCCATTCGTGGAGCTGAACGGGCGTTCTGGGGCGCTGACAGGGCATCGACGCCTGTTGAGCGGCCTCCGGCGAGGCGTTCGGGGCCGTTGGTTGTCGGGTGAATCGTCCTGCCTAGTGGACAACGAGTGCGATCTGCGCGCATACTGACGAGTTCAGGAACGATTTGGCCGACACCGTCGTTGACAGGATCGAAGGGAAGAAGAACGCACGTGTGCACGTCAGGAGGGGCGAAGACCTCGCCTCGCACCGACGGCGACCGTGTGCATGGGGCGACAGAACTGCCCGGTGGTGTCCGTTCGGATGCACCGGGGGGCTATCGGCTCCGAACCCGATGTGTGACGCTACCACGTCACCGGGAAACCGACAGGCGACGCCCACGAGGCGCCGAGGAGGCAAGGTGAACCGCACCGATCTGCCCACCGCAGAGGTTGCCGTCGAGGAACTGCTCGAGCGCTCGTCCGAGCGTGGCTACGTGCTGCTCTCGGAACTGCAGGAACTGCACGTGCCCGAGCTGCACGGCGACAACTGGATCGAGGACGTCATCACCGAGGCCCGGGGCCAGGAGCTCCAGGTCATCGACGACGTGGCCGACGACGCGCCCGAGGAGGTCATCGACCACTCGTCCGCGCTGACGACCGACCTGGTTCGCCAGTACCTCAACGATGCGGGCAAGCACGCCCTGCTGACCAAGGAGGACGAGGCGGACCTGGCCAAGCGCTACCAGGCCGGACTCGCCGCCGACCGGATGATCCGGGAGGACGCCTCCCTCACGCGAGCGCGCAAGGCTCGCCTGCGACAGATCAGCCGTGACGGTGAACGCTCCAAGGAGCGCATGGTCCAGGCCAACCTCCGGCTCGTCGTACCACAGGCACGCAAGTTCTCCGGACGTGACCTCGACTTCATCGAGCTCATCCAGGAGGGCAATCTGGGGTTGCTGCGCGCGGTGGAGAAGTTCGACCACACGAAGGGCTACAAGTTCTCCACCTACGCGGTGTGGTGGATCCGCCAGGCACTCCAGCGAGGGGTCGCGAGCAAGGGACGAACCATCCGGGTCCCGGCCCACGTGTGGGAGCTGTACGGCAAGCTCCGCGCCGCCGAACTGCGTCTACGCCAACAGAAGGGTGGAGACCCCACCGAGGACGAGGTCGCCGAAGAGATCGGCCTGACGGCGCAACGCGTCCGTGAGGTCCGCGACGCGATGCAGGAACTCGTCAGCCTCGACCGTCCCATCGGTGAGGACGGCGACGCGACGATGGGGGACCTCATCGCCGACCAGTCCGGCGTCGATCCGGCCGACACCGCCCTCGAGGGCGACGCGATGAGCCAGATCGATGCAGCGCTGTCGGAACTCGACGAGCGTGAGCGGATCATCCTCGTCCTGCGCTTCGGACTCCACGGTGAGGAGCCGATGACGCTCGAGGAGATCGGTGAACACTTCGGACTGACCCGGGAGCGCATCCGACAGATGCAGAACCGTGCGTTGGCGAAGCTGCGCCACCCGTCCCGGGCACACAACCTGTCGGGCCTGCTCGACGTGCTCGACCGGGCAGCCTGATCGGCCCGGTCGGACCGCCCACAGATCGATGAGACGATGCCCGCCACTGAAGTGGCGGGCATCGTCCTACCATCGGCGCGTCCCTGTCCGCCGACGCCAGGACCCCCGATGATCGACCTCGGTACGCGCACACACCGGCGACTGCTCGTCGTCGTCGCCCTCGTGCTGGTCGCGACGATCGCTGGCCTGATCGCCCTGTGGCCCAGCGCCGCGGACCTCCCCGAGCGCGACGCCCCGGTCGGTGACGTCGTGGCCGCCGAGGTTCGCGCCGTGCAGGTGATCCCAGGCGATGTCGATCCGATAACCGGCTCTCGGGGCGACATCGCGTTGCTGAGCCTGTGGCTCATGGACGGCGACGATCAGGGCGAGATCGTCAACCTCGAGGTGTTCGCCGACGGGTATCCCGAGTTCGAGGAGGGTGACCAGGTCACCCTGGCGCTCGTGCAGGTCGGCGAGGACACGTTCGAGTACTACGTCAACGACTTCCAGCGGACCCCTGTCCTGCGTCTGCTCGTGGGCATCTTCATCGCCGCGGTGCTGCTCGTGAGCCGCTGGCACGGGCTGCGTGCCCTGATCGGACTGGGAGCGAGCCTGCTGATCGTCGTGCAGTTCATCGTGCCAGCAATCCTGGCCGGGAGCAGTCCACCGCTCGTGGCACTGGTCGGTGCAATGGCGGTGATGATCGTCACGCTCTACATGACCCATGGGCTCAACGAGATGACGACGGCCGCCGTGATCGGGACCGCGGCGTCCCTCATCCTGACCATCGGGCTTGCACTGGTCTTCATCGGGGAGGGCAAGATCACCGGCTTCGCGTCCGACGACGCCGTGTTCGCCCGGTTCGCCATCGAGGGTCTCGACCTGCAGGGACTCGTGCTCGCCGGACTGATCATCGCCGCGCTCGGCGTGCTCGACGACGTCACGGTGAGTCAGGCGTCGACCGTGTTCGCGTTGCACGACGCGAACCGCCGACTCACCTGGGGCTCGCTGTTCGCTCGTGCCATGAAGGTCGGGCGTGACCACATCGCGTCGGTGGTCAACACCCTGTTCCTGGCCTATGCCGGAGCGTCGCTGGCCCTGCTCGTGCTGTTCTCCACCAGTGGCCTGCCTCTGGCCGAGATCATCAACTCCGAGGTCCTCGCCGAGGAGATCGTCAAGACCGTGGTCGGCTCACTGGGGCTCATCGCCGCCGTGCCGTTCACCACGGCGCTCGCGGTGACCGTCGCCGTTCGTCGGTCGCCGGACGCGCCGACGGCAGGTCGTGGCCACACGCCCGGGCGGGGTCCGTCTCCGACGCTCGGAGCTCGTGGCACAGGCAGCGTGCAGCCACCTGCCCGCGACCGGTCGGTGGCACCAGCAGCGCGGCGTCGGCCCGAGTCCGCCGGGCACGACCCCTCCGCGCCCTCGGCGCTCGACCAGACCGACGAGCAGGAGTACCGCTCCTGGCTCGACCACCTGCGCAAGGAGGTGGATGCACCACGGCCCGGCGAGGAGGCCCGGGACCCCGACCAGCCCACCGGGACGTCGGGCGACCCGCATGCCTCCGGGTCCGACGGGTCGGAAGGCGGCGACGAGTCCGGCGGATCGCGGCCCACGCGCTGACGGGTGCGCCGGATGGCCGTACCATGCGCCCCCTCGTCGCCCTGACCTGCACCCGTGCCGGCGTGGTGCCCCCGGAGTGCGACCGCGATCAGGTGTCCAGCAACAGGTGAGCCACAAGTGAGTCACATGTGAGCAGCCAGTGAGCCGCGCGAGGCCGAGCGTTGAGTGACGTCACCCCCATCTCCGAACTGTTCGAACGGGGCGCGTCGCGCGGGTACGTGCTGCTGTCCGAGCTGCAGGAGCTCTTCGATCCGCTGACCCATGCAGAGACCTGGGTCGAGGACACCGCCCAGGGGGCGCGTGACCTCGGCATGCAGGTGCTCGACGACCTGGTCGAGGACGCCGACCGCCCCGAGGCCACGCCGCTGTCGGCCTCATCGGACTCCGTGCGGCAGTACCTCAACGAGATCGGCCGGACCGACCTGCTCACCCCCGAGCAGGAGGTCGACCTCGCCAAGCGGTACCAGGCGGGCCTGGCCGCGAGTCATGTGCTCGGCAACGGCGTCAGCCTGCAGCCACGACGCAAGGCACAGCTGCGACTCATCACGCGCGGCGGTGACCGGGCCAAGGATCACATGATCCGCGCAAACCTGCGCCTGGTCGTGTCCGTTGCCCGCAAGTTCCGTGGTCGAGGGGTCGACCTGCTGTCGCTGATCCAGGAGGGCAACCTCGGCCTGATCCGCGGCGTCGAGAAGTTCGACCACACGAAGGGCTACAAGTTCTCGACCTACGCCACCTGGTGGATCCGACAGGCGCTTCAGCGGGGACTTGCCAACACCGGGCGCACGGTGCGCCTCCCGGTACACGTCCACGAACTGATGGGCAAGGTTCGCTACGCAGAGTTCGCCCTGCTCCAGCAGCTCGGTCGCGAACCCACCGAACTGGAGATCGCCGCCGAGCTCGACCTCCCACTCGAACGGCTGCGCGAGGTCAAGCTCGCGGCGCAGGACGTCGCCAGTCTCGACAAGCCAATCGGCGAGGACGGCGACGCCACCATGGGCGAGCTCGTCGCCGACGAGACTGCAGTCGACCCCGAGTCCTCCGCGACCTCGGTGCTCTCCCGACGCGAGGTGGAGCGCGCCCTGTCTGCCCTCACGGACCGAGAACGCACGGTGCTGATGCTGCGATATGGCCTGATGGACGGGGAGGAACACACGCTCGAGGACATCGGCGCGCAGTTCGGCCTGACTCGTGAACGCATCCGGCAGATCGAGAAGAAGACGCTGACGAAGCTGCGCCACCCCTCCCGTGGCTTCCAGCTCCGCGGCCTGCTCGACAGTGTCGATGCGCCGAGCTGACCCGCGACGCTCGGCGTCTGTCCCTCTGCTCGTGGTGAACCTCGTTCTCGTGCTGGCGCTCTTCGGTTGCCAGATCGCGTCTCCGGGTGACCGCTCGACCACCGGCGACGGGGCCGAGGGCGGCACCACGCCAGACGTCGACGCGTCGTCCGCCCCGGTCGCTCCGGGTTTCGCTCCCCGCGACGGCGGTACGCCGGATCCTGCCCAGCCCGTCCCACCGCCACCGCCCGGCCGGGAGGACGTCGAGGCCCAGATCGCCGAGGTGTTCGCCGCCGCGAGCACCCAGGCGCCCACGGTGACCTGGGGGGTGCTCATCGTGGACGATCGGGGCCGCGAGGTGTACTCCCTGCGACCCGACGAACCGGTGCTCCCGGCGTCGACCCTCAAGGTCATCACGGCCGCTGCAGCCCTCGAGGTGTTCGGTCCGGACCATCGGTTCGTCACCCACGTCGAGTCCACCGTGCCGATCGGGCCGGACGGGGAGCTGCAGGGCGACCTCGTCATCGTGGGGGACGGAGACCCAGCGCTGGCCACCGATGAGTACATCCGGTGGATCTACCCGGCCCGGCCGGCGACCCGCATGTCAGTGCTGGCCGACACGCTGGTGGCGCAGGGGTTGCGTGTCGTGCGTGGCGACGTCGTCGGCCGCAGCGCACGCGACGAGGGGGAGCCCCTGGCCGAGGGGTGGTTCGATCGCTACCTCAGTGACTTCGACGCACGACACCACGCGGAACTCACCGTCGACGCCGGACTGGAGACCATCGTCACCTACGAGGGTGACGATCCCGCGGGGGGTGAGGCGCCCCCGTCCGTCATCGCGCCGGATCCGACGGGCCCGGACGCGTCCGATGCTCCTGGCAATTCCGGGACCGGTGAGGTCCGGGAACCGCTCGACGTGCGTGTCGACCATGTCCCCGACCCCCCGGAGAACGCCGCACGTGCCCTGGTGGCCATGCTCGAGGACCGAGGGGTGACCGTGCTGGGCGCCGGACGGTCGGGTACCACGGATGCGACGTCGTCGCGGCTGGCGACCGTGAGCAGTCCACCGCTCGTCGACCTGATGCGTTTCGCCGTCGAGTACAGCGACAACCACCTCGCGGACGGCGTGTTTCGTGCGCTCGGGCGTGCCCACACGGGCGTGGTGTCGTGGGATGCTGGAGCGGTGGCCGTGACGGCCGCGATGGCGGACCTCGGGATCGACCTCTCCGCCGCGGTCCTGGCCGACGGGTCGGGCCTGTCCCGCGAGGATCGGCTCGCGACCCGTGCGCTCGTGGAGGTCGATCGTCTCCTGTTCGGTGAGCAGTGGCTGTCGCTGCTGGCCCAGATGGGCCAGTCCGGCACACTGCGCAATCGCCTGCGCGACACGGTGGCGGACGGTGTCTTCCACGGAAAGACCGGCTCGTTGCGGGACGTGATGGCGATCAGTGGGGTGGCGGTCGGGCCCGATGGCCAACGTCACCACGTGGCGATGGTGGCCAACGACGCCATGGACGCCGACCGCTGGGTCGCCCGAGCCGCGATGGATGAGGTCATCCTGCTGCTGTCCGCCGATCTGCACGCGTGTCAGGTCGAGCGCCTGCCGGTCGACGAACCGGGAGAGCTCGAACTCGGCGAACTGGCCATCGCCTGCTGACCTCACGTGGGGTCACGCCTCGAACAGCGCGTCCTGTGCCGTCGTCGCCGAGGAGGTGTGGCGGGGGACGAGCTCCCGGTTCTTGCGCGCCGGGCGGGGGTCATCGGACCCGTCACGCGGTTGTTCCCACGGCGGTGCCGGTGGAGGCGGCGCGACGGGTGGCAGGGGTTCGGTGATGGCGCGCCACAGCCGACGTGCGGCGGTTGCCTCCCCGAGACCGTCGAGGCGGTCGCGGACGCGAGCAGGATCCCAGACGTCGACACAGGGACGCACGTCGACCTGCAGGTGGGGCAGTGGTGCCATCAGCAGCAGGTTGCGTTCGACGTCGGGGCGAGCGGCGCGCAGCGCGGACTCGATGCGGGGCGGGAGGTCGGTGAGCGCGGCGTACAGCCCCTCCACGTCGCCATGCTCGCGCAGCAGGCGCGCGGCGATCGCCGGCCCGATGCCCACGACCCCGCCCAACCCGTCGGAGGTGTCTCCGCGCAGGGCGGCGAGATCGTGGTACTGCCGGGGTTCGATCCCGTGATCGACGCGCACGCGATCCGGGTCCTCGACGACGAGGTCGGCGAACGTCTGCCGAGGACGCAGCAGCCGCACGTGGCCATCGACCAGGGCGATCAGGTCACGGTCCGAACTGAGCAGGTCGACGCGCCAACCGAGCGTGCCCACCTCGTCGGCGGTCGCCGCCAGCAGGTCGTCCGCCTCGGCGCCGTGTTCGTGCACGACAGGGATCCCCACCGCCTCGAGATCGTCGCGCAACCGGTCGAGCGCTGGGGCGATCCCGGGATCGGCGGATCGGTTGGCCTTGTACTCCGGCCAGTCGTCGCGGCGTCTGTTGACGGGATGGTCGAACGCGACGAGCACACCGTCGTAGGGACCGTGACGCCAGACCGACGCGAACATCGACACCACGGCACCCACCATCGTGTGGTCGCCGCCCGCCGCATCACCCAGCGAGTGGAAGGCGCGGTGACCGAGCGAGTTGCCGTCGACGGCGAGCACCGTCGGGCGACGTTCGGACACGTCGACCTCCCCTGGAGCGCACCGGCGCGCCCCCGGGGGAACATACGCTGTGACACGGCACCGTGGATGCAGGACACCGGTGGGTGCAGAACAGGAGTGTCGTGATCGGGTCACCGGGACACCGGCAGGTCGGGCACGACGCCCCGCACGCCTCGACAGGGACCAGCTCTGCAGGCGTCGGGGTGCGGACCACCGTGCTGAGCGGTCAGCCGCTCGTTGTCGTGGCGCTGGACCACGATGCGCACGCGGGGGTGCTCGGCCGTGCCGTCGAGTCCGCCGGCCTGCCGACCATCGACGGGTTCCTCGGCCAGCAGCTCGTGCGCGGTGCACGACTGGGCTTCGTGATCGACCGCGGCGAGCTGCGCATGGTCGACGAGTCCGACACGACGGTGTTGCGTGCCCCACGCACGGGGCTCGACACCGGATGGGTCGACGCGTCCCTGCAACGGCGGGGGACCATGCTGGTCGTCGCGGACGGGGTCGACCTGGCACCGCTCGATGATCCCGCCGTGCTGGCCGGTCACCTCGACGAGGTGGCGCGGTCGGGACGGGCCCGGGGCGCGATCGTCGGGGTCGTCACCCCGCGCGCGACCCTGCCCCTCGCACTGGGCTGACCGCCCCGGCCGCCCGACGTCTCAGCCGAGCGACTCCTCGAGTTCGGCGGCGGCCAACCACTCCTCCTCGGCAGTTCCGAGCTGCTCGACGACGTCCGCAAGCTCCGACTGCAGCCCACTCAGTACGGCATGATCCGCCGCGGACTCGGCCATCCGGGCGTGGATCGTGTCACGCCGGGCGGTCAGCTGTTCGACGCGGGACTCGAGCGATCGCCGTTGACGTCGGGCGTCCTGACGCGCACGATTCGAGGGAGACCCGCCCGCCGGGATCGGGTCGGTCGTCGGGCTCGAGGGTCCGGACCGGGAACCGGAGCGGCGGGCGGCGCGGTAGGCCTCGAGGTCGTTGAACGCCGTGACCCGGGTGTCGCCCACGGCCAGGACCCGGTCGGTCAGACGGTCGAGGACGAACCGGTCGTGGGACGCGACCACGAGCGTTCCCGCGAACCCGTCGAGGTGGTCCTCCAGCGCGGTGAGCGTGTCCAGGTCGAGGTCGTTGGTCGGTTCGTCGAGCAGCAGCACGTTGGGGGCCGTGACGAGCAGGTGCAGCAGGGCGAGCCGACGTCGCTCGCCGCCGGACAGGCGGTTGACCGGGGTGTTGAGCAGTCGTCCCTCGAAGCCGAACCGTTCGGCGAGGCTCGTAGCGGGCAGCGTCGACCCGTCGGCCAGGGGGATGTGACTGCCGATGGCCGTGATGGAGTCGAGCACGGAGACGTCCTCGTCGCCGAGGTCGCTGTCCTGGGTGTAGACGCCGAACTGGACGGTCGACCCGATCCGAACCGTCCCCGCGTCGACGGGGCGACGCCCGGCCAGCACCTCGAGCAGGGTCGACTTGCCGGCACCGTTGGGGCCCACGATGCCCACGCGCTCGCCGGGGCCGATCGTGAGCGTCACGTCGTCGAGCACGAGGGTGTCGCCTCGGTGCACGCGTGCGTCGGTCACCTCCACCACGTCGTTGCCCAGCCGTCGTCGTCCCGTTCCCAGTTCCAGGGTCGCGGCGGGGGCGTCGAGTGTCGCGCGGTCGCGCAGCTGTTCCACCTGTTCGACGCGGAACCGGGGCTTCGACGTCCGCGCGCGCGGCTGGCGCCGCAACCAGGCGATCTCCTTGGTCAGACGCGACCGCGCGCGTTGGGCGTCGCGTTCCTCGCGGTCTGCCCGCTCCATCCTCGTCTCGAGCAGGCTCGCGTACGAGCCCTCGTGCCAGTGCACGCGGGCGGGCCCGGCGTCGATGCGGTGCAGGTCGAGCATGCGATTGGTCACGCGCTCGAGCAGGTAGCGGTCGTGGGTGACCATGACGAGCGCGCCGGAGAATCGCAACAGTTCCTGTTCGAGCCAGTCGATCATCTCCACGTCGAGGTGGTTCGTGGGTTCGTCGAGCAGCAGGATCTCGGCAGGGGCGAGCAGCGTCCGTCCGAGTGCCACTCGCCGACGCTGACCGGGGGACATCGCGTCTGTGCGATGGTCGGGGTCGACCGCCAGCAGGTGGAGCAGACGGTGGGCCTCGTCCTCCCGTGCCTCGGGAGCTCCGTCGAGCAGGACCTGCAGGGCAGGCGCGGGCGCCCACGTCGGTTCCTGCTCGAGCCAGGCCACGCGGGTTCCGTCGCGGAACACGACCTCGCCACCATCGGCCTCCCGGTCGCCGGCGAGGATGCGCAGCAGTGTCGACTTGCCCACGCCGTTCGGACCGACCACTCCGACGCGGTCTCCGGTGCGCAGGCCGAAGGAGGCCGAGGTGAACAGGTCGTGCCCGTCCACCTCGGCACGTAGGTCGGCGATCGACACGAGGTGCATGCTGCAGATGCTACGGGCGCGGGCAGTACCCTCGGCACCGCACCGGCTGCCTGCGGTGTCGCGATGTCCGCCAACTCGCGACCGCCCTGCCGGCGCCTTCGTCCTCTCGCCACCTCGACCACGGGGGATCACGCACGTGCTCAGCCTGTCTGGAGTCTCCGTCACGCTCGGTCAGCATCCGCTGTTCACCGATGCCGCCCTCAAGCTCACGCCCGGTCGCCGCGTGGCGCTGGTCGGGGGCAACGGGGCCGGCAAGACGACCCTGCTCGAGGTCGTGATGGGCCTTCGAGAACCCGACGAGGGGAAGGTGACGCGCACACGCGGCCTGCGCGTGGGCTGGTTGCCGCAGGACGTCGTCGACGACGTCGCCGCGTCGGACACCGTCCTCGAACACGTCCTCGACGGCGCGGCGTACGTCCGCGGGCTGGAGGCGCGGATGCGCGCGCTCGAGGCGCGCATGGCCGACAGCGCAGGGATCAGCGACGACGACCAGTCGCAGCTGCTCACCGAGTACTCGCAGGTCCAGGACCAGTTCGAGAAGGCGGGTGGGTGGGAACTCGAGTCCGATGCCCACCGGATCCTCGCGGGTCTCGGGTTCGCCCCCGGGGACGCCCGGCGCCCGACCACCGAGCTGTCGGGCGGGTGGCGTGTCCGTGTCGCGATGGCACGCCTGCTGATCGATCGACCGGACGTGCTGGTGCTCGACGAGCCGACCAACCACCTCGACATCGAGACGATCCGGTGGCTCGAGCGGTTCCTCACCGAACTGCCCGGGGCCCTGCTCTTCGTGTCGCACGACCGTGACTTCATCGACGCCGTGGCCGACTTCATCGTCGAACTGGCCGCAGGGACCACGACCGAGTACGAGGTCCGCACCGGGACGCTGGCCGCCGAGGAGGGAGGATTCGCCTCGTTCGTCGCCCAGCGTGAGGAGCGTCTCACCCAGTTGCGCTCCGCGCGTGCCCAGCAGGACCGGCAGGTGGCCGAGGTGGAACGCTTCATCGAGCGGTTCCGCTACAAGGCGACCAAGGCCCGTCAGGTCCAGTCCAGGATCCGGTCGCTCGATCGGGTCGAGCGCATCGAGGTGCCCGACGACACGCAGGTGCGTGCCCGGTTCGCCTTCCCGGCTCCGGCGCGCCTGCCTCGTGTCGTGGTCGAGTTGTCCGGTGTGCGGGCGGGCTACGGCAGCGACGTGGTCCTCGACGACGTGGACCTGGTCGTGGAACGCGGCCGCAAGGTCGCCCTGCTCGGACCCAACGGAGCCGGCAAGTCCACACTGCTTCGGGTGCTGTCGGGCGAGATCGAACCGATCCGCGGATCGGTGACCATCGGCCCAAACGTCGAGATCGCCGTCGTCGACCAGCACCAGGCCGATGTGATGGATGGCGAGCGCACCGTGCTCGAGGAGTTCCGTACGGCCCTGACCGATGCGCACCGGCAGGCCAACCATCGATCGATGCTGGGTGCGTTCGGATTCCCCGGCGACCTCGCGGAACGTCGTGTGTCCGAACTGTCCGGGGGCGAGCGCACCCGGCTCGGACTCGCGAAGTCGATGGCGACACCGGTCGGACTGCTGCTGCTCGACGAACCGACCAACCACCTCGACCTCGCCTCGCGTGACGTGCTCGAGGACGCGATCCGTGCCTACCCGGGCACCGTACTGCTGATCACCCACGACCGGCACGTCATCCGTTCCGCGGCCGACATGATCATCGAGGTGTCCGACGCCAGCGTGCGTACGTTCGACGGCACGTGGGAGGAACTGCTCGAACGTCGCGAGCGCCCGAGGGCGCCGGTCGGGGCGAACGCTGCTGGGACGCGCGAGTCCTCCACCTCGTCCTCGGCCGCGCCCGCGCGCGACCGGCGACGCGAGGCCGAGTCGCGCAGTGCCCGCCATCGCGCGACGAAGGACCTGCGGGCCGAGGTCCGTGACATCGAGCGGTCCCTCGCACAGGCGGAGCAGGAGGTCGCCGAGCTCACCCGAAGGCTCGCCGACCCCGAGGTCTACGCAGACGGCGAGTCCGCCCGGACGCTGGTGGAGCAGCATGGCGCAGCAAAGGACCGTGCCAGTGCGCTCTTCGACGCGTGGGAACGGGCCGGCACCGCACTCGAGGCCGCGGAGGCCGGCGCCGAACTTTGAGCGTTCACTCCAGAAGCATCGACGGGCCGGTACGGTCGTGACCTGCTGGTGGGGAGGACTCGATGGTCGGCGACGCGTTCTGGGTGGATGGCGTACGGGTACCCATCGGGCGGGCTCGCGATGACGGGTACCACGCGCACACGAGGGCCGATGACCTGTCCGTCCGTGCGATCCGTGCCCTGCTCGCGCGAAACCCGTCGGTTCCGCCCGACCGCATCGACGACGTCGCCTGGGCGGCGACCGCCCAGGTCGGTGACCAGGGCCTGACGCTCGGTCGCTCACTGGCGATCCTTGCCGGGCTCGGGTACGGGGTCCCCGGACAGGCGGTCGACCGCATGTGCGCAGGTGCGCTCACCGCCATCGTCAACGGTGCGCACGCCATTCGCGTGGGTGCGCAGGACCTCGTCCTGGCGGGTGGTGTCGAACACATGGGCCACCACCCGATGGGCGCAGAGATCGACCCGAATCCGCGCTTCGTCGGTGACCGCCTCGTCGACGAGTCGGCACTGGTGATGGGTGCGACGGCGGAGAACCTCCACGACGAACTGCCGGGGATCACCCGCGAACGGTGCGACGCGTACGCCGTGCAGTCTCAGCAGCGAGCCCGTGACGCCCTCGACGCCGGGGTGTTCGCCGACCACGTCGTTCCCGCGACGGTGTGGTCGCCGGACGGGTGGCGACTCGTCGACCAGGATGAGCATCCGCGCCCCGAGACCACCGTCGAGGCACTGGCCGCGCTCGCCACCCCGTTCCGGGTCGGGGGCCGGGTCACCGCGGGCAACGCGGCCGGACTGAACGACGGTGCGGGTGGGGTGCTGCTCGCATCGGGTGGCGCCGTCGAGGAGTTCGACCTCGACCCGGTGATGCGGATGGTCGACTCCGTGTTCGTCGGGGTCCGCCCGGAGGTCATGGGAACCGGACCGATCCCGGCCACCGAACGGCTGCTGAAACGCAACGGACTGACGATCGGTGACCTCGACGTCATCGAGATCAACGAGGCATTTGCCGTGCAGTGTCTGGCGTTCCTCGACCACTTCGATCTGCCCGCCGACGCGCCGCACGTCAACCCGTACGGCGGCGCCATCGCCATGGGTCATCCGCTCGCGTTCTCGGGCGCCCGCCTCACGATGCAGCTCGCGGCACACCTGCGACGCAACCCGAACGCCAGGCGCGGGCTGACGACGATGTGCGTCGGGCTCGGGATGGGTGCGTCCGTGCTCTGGGAACGCTGCTGACACCGACGCCACAGGGGATCCCCATGGCCGAGACCGAGTTCCGCACCACGTTCACCGACCGGCCGGTCGGTCGCATCGCCCTGGTCACGATCGACGACGGCGAGGACCATCGTCGACCGACGGTGTTCTCCGGGGCCTCGCTGGACTCGCTCGATCGGGCGCTCGACGACCTCGAGGCGCAGGACGGGCTCGTCGGCGTGGCGGTGACAGGCAAACCGTGGTTCTTCGCGGCGGGTGCCGACCTGACGATGTTCGTGGGCATGGACGCCGAACGAGCACGTGCTGCCGCACGTCGGGGCCACGAGGTGTTCGCTCGCCTCGCGGCACTGCCCGTGCCCACCCTGGCCGCCATCAACGGGGTCTGCATGGGTGGGGGACTGGAGCTGGCGCTGCACTGTGACGTGCGCACCGTGTCCAGCGGAGCCCGGGCCGTCGCGTTCCCCGAGGTGTTCCTGTCCATCTTCCCGGCGTGGGGTGGCACGCAGCTCGCTCCCCGTGTCATCGGAGCGCGCCATGCCGTCGAGGTCATCGTCGAACGCGCGCTCGACAACAGTCGGGTCCTGCGGCCCGACGAGGTGCTCGAGCGTGGACTCGCGGATCGCCTCTACGACGCGGCCGGGTTCCTCGACGACTCGGTGGCGCTGCTCGAACGCATCGTCGCGGGTGACGAGGTGATCACGCGAGACGTGGATCCACTCTCTGGCCTCGATGACGCGCTGACGCGCGGTCGCCAGGCCGCCGACGAGCGCACGCACGGTTCGACGGATGCTCCGTACGTGGCGCTCGACCTGATCGAGTTCGCCGCCCGCGGCGGCGACCTGGCCGAGGGGCGACGTCGTGAACAGGAGGCGCTGGCCGACCTGTTGCCGGCCCGCCAGGCGCAGGCGTCGGTGTACGCCTTCGACCTGGTCAACAGCCGGGTGAAGAAGCAGGTGGCCCGCCCGGAGGTTCCGGCCAGAGTCGTCTCGAGGGTGGCGATCGTCGGCGCCGGGCTGATGGGTGCCCAGCTGGGCGCGCTGCACCTGCAGCGCCTCCAGGTGCCGGTGGTCATGATCGACCTCGACGAGGACGTGCTGGCCGAGTGTCGGCGGCACGTCGACGAGCAGCTCGATCGGCAGGTCGTGCGAGGGCGGCTGACCGACGGCCGGGCTCGGTTCCTCAAGGGGCTGCTGACGACCACCTCGTCGATGGACGAGGCGCAGGGAGCCGACTGGGTCATGGAGGCCGTGTCGGAGGACCTCGAGGTGAAGCGCGCCATCCTCGCCCGGCTGGAGGAGGTCCTCGACGACCATGCGGTGATCGCGACCAACACGTCGTCGCTGTCCGTGGGCGCCATGGCCCGGACCATGCAGTACCCGTCGCGGCTCGTGGGCCTCCACTTCTTCAACCCGGTCGCCGTGCTCCCACTCGTCGAGGTGGTGCGCCACGCGACCAGTTCCGACGAGGCCGTCTCCACAGCCTTCGAGGTCGCCAGGCAGTTGGGCAAGTCGGCGGTGGCCTGCGCCGACGCGACGGGATTCGTCGTCAACCGGCTGCTGATCCGCTTCCACGCCGCAGCTGCGGGCGCGCTGCGTTCGGGTACCTCCCACCGGGCCGTCGACGACGCCGTGAAGGCGCTCGGCATGCCGATGGGGCCGTTCGAGCTCTTCGGGCTCGTCGGCCTCGAGGTGGTCCACCGGGTCGCACGCATGCTGGAGGCCAGCTTCGGCGAACGGTTCGCGGTCGACGAGAACTTCGAGGTGCTCGGCGCGAGTGGCCTTCCCGGCGTGTACGACTGGCTCAGCGGGGGTGACGTCCACGCGTCACTGCAGGAGCGCCTGGTCATCGACGAGCAGGCGACCCCGTGGTCCGCCGACCGGATCCAGCAGGTGGCACTCGACGCCGTCGCCGACGAGATCGGCCGCATGCTCGACGAGGCCGTCGTGGCCGACCCCCGAGACATCGACACGGCGTTGCTGCTCGGGGCGGGGTGGCCGTTCCACAACGGAGGAATCTGCCCACTGCTGGACGATGTCGGGGTGTCGATGCGGGTGCTCGGCAGGTCGCTGCTGACCACGAACGAGTGAGGACGTCACGCTAGGGTTCGTGCGCAGCACCGGACCGTCGTCGGCAACAGGGAGAGTGGGCTCGTGACCGTCCAGCCAAGTGCGTCGTACTCCATCACGCTCCGACTCCGCGTCGCTGCAGGCGACCACGGGGCCATCGGACGGGTCACCACGGCCATCGGTGAGGCGGGGGGCGGCGTCGTCGCGATGGACTTCGTGGACACGGCCGGCCGGGAGATGGTCGTCGACGTCACGGCGAACGCCGCGAACGGCGACCATGCGCGAGGCATCACCGAGGCCGTGGACGCTGTCGACAACGTCGAGGTCCACCGCGTCAGCGACCGCACGTTCCTCCTCCACCTCCACGGCAAGATCGAAGTGCGTTCCACGGTGCCGCTGAACACCCGTGACGACCTGTCGATGGCGTACACGCCCGGGGTCGCGCGTGTCTGCCGGGCGATCGTCGACGAACCCGACGACGTGCGGCGCCTGACCATCAAGGGCAACACCGTGGCGATCGTCACCGACGGGTCGGCGGTCCTCGGGCTGGGAGACATCGGACCGGAGGCGTCCATGCCGGTCATGGAGGGCAAGGCGGTGCTGTTCAAGCACTTCGCCGGGATCGATGCCTGGCCGGTGTGCCTGGACACGCGCGACCCCGACGAGATCGTCCGTGCGGTGGAACTCATCGCGCCGGTCTACGGCGGCATCAACCTCGAGGACATCGCCGCCCCGAAGTGCTTCGAGATCGAGGCGCGTCTGCGCGAGTCGCTCGACATCCCGGTGTTCCACGACGACCAGCACGGCACCGCGATCGTCGTGCTCGCCGCCCTGCACAATGCTCTGCGGATCGTGGACAAGACGTTCGAGGACATCAGCGTGTCGATGTCCGGCGCTGGCGCTGCCGGGGTTGCGATCGCGAAGCTGCTCATGCAGGAGGGTGTCGGCAACATCATCGTCGCCGACCGCACCGGCATCGTGCATGAGGGACGTAGGGGTCTGGACGTGAGCAAGCAGTGGCTCGCCGAGAACACCAACCCTGAGGCCCGTTCCGGTGACCTCTCCGAGGCCGTGCGCGGCACGGACGTGTTCATCGGGGTCAGCGCGCCCGACGTCCTCGACCCGACGTCGCTTCCGACGATGGCCAGTGACCCGATCATCTTCGCGCTCGCCAACCCGGACCCGGAGATCGATCCGGCGCTCGCCGCCGAACATGCCGCGGTGGTGGCCACCGGGCGCAGTGACTACCCGAACCAGATCAACAACGTCCTTGCGTTCCCCGGTGTGTTCCGCGGGGCGCTCGACGCACGAGCACGGCACATCACCGAGGACATGAAGGTGGCGGCGGCTCGAGCTTTGGCCGACGCGGTGGGACCGGACGAACTGCGTGCCGAGTACATCGTGCCGAGCGTGTTCAACGACAAGGTCGTGACCGTGGTCGCCGCGGCGGTCGAGCAGGCGGCGAAGCAGGACTGAGCCCGACTCCGCTCAGCGCTTGTCGACGGGCACCCAGTCGCGTTCGTCGGAGCCGACGAACAACTGGAGTGGCCGCACGATGGCCTGCTCTTCGTCCAGGAGGTTCTCCTCCCAGTGGGCGAGCCACCCGGGAATGCGTCCCATCGCGAACAGGGACGTGAACATCGACGTGGGCAGGCCCATCGCCTGGTAGATGATCCCGGAGTAGAAGTCGACGTTCGGGTACAGCTTCCGGCTGACGAAGTACTCGTCCTCGAGGGCGATCTTCTCGAGTTCGACGGCGATGTCGAGCAGCGGGTTGCGCCCGGTGACCTCGAACACCTCGTGCGCGAGTTCGCGGATCACCTTGGCGCGCGGGTCGTAGTTCTTGTAGACGCGGTGTCCGAACCCCATGAGGCGGAACTCGCCGTCCTTGACCTTCTGGACGTACTCCGGCACACGGTCGGCGGACCCGATCTCCTGCAACATCCGCAGGACGGCCTCGTTGGCGCCGCCGTGCTTGGGTCCGTAGAGGGCCGCCGTGGCGCCAGCCGCTGCCGAGTAGGGGTCGGCGTCCGACGATCCGATGGTGCGCATCGTGGTGGTCGAGCAGTTCTGTTCGTGGTCGGCGTGGAGGATGAGCAGCACGTCGAGCGCCCGCTCGAGCACGGGATTCGGGTCGTACTTGAGCTCGGTGGTCTTCCACATCATGTTCAGGAAGTTGCCGGGGAACGACAGGTCGTTGTCCGGGTACGAGTAGCGCATCCCGATCGAGTGCCGATACGCGAACGCAGCGATCGTCGGGAACTTCGCGATGAGGCGGATCATCTGGAGGCGACGTACCTCGGGGTCGTCGATCGCCTTGGCCTCGGGGTAGAAGGTCGACAGGGCCCCGACGGTCGAGACGAGCATGCCCATGG
>JBBDIX010000022.1:17451-36850 GCA_040880235.1 Nitriliruptoraceae bacterium | reverse complement strand
TCGCGTCGGGCCGGGCGTAGCGCAGGTTGGCCGCGATCGAGTCGTGGAACAGGTGTGCGTCCTGGCTGACCACGCCGATCGCCCCGCGCAGGGAGTCGAGCGTCAGGTCGCGCACGTCCGTGCCGTCGACGAGCACGCGACCCTCGGTCACGTCGTAGAGGCGGGGCAGCAGCGACGACAGCGTCGACTTGCCGGCGCCGGACGGTCCGACCACGGCGACCATCGTGCCGGGAGCGACGTCCAGATGGATGTCGTGCAGGATCCAGTCCGAGGCGTCCGTGCCGTGCTCGGTCCGGGGACCCTCCAGCGACGCGAGTGAGGTGCCTTCGGCGGACGGGTAGCGGAACGACACCCGGTCGAACCGGACGTGGCCCCGCGCGTTGACGAGTTCCCGTGCGTCGGGCTGTTCCCGGATCGAGTGCGGCAGGTCGAGCACCTCGAAGACCCGTTCGAAGCTCACCAGCGCCGCCATCAGGTCCACGCGGGCATTGGACAGCTGCGCCAGGGGCCCGTAGAGCTGGGTGACGTACATGGCCAGCGCGACGATCGTGCCCACACCCAGCGTCGGATCGGCGATGTGCAGGTGCCCGCCGACGAGGTAGACCAGCGCGACGGCCGACGCGCCGACGAAGCCGAGGCTGGCGAACAGGGCCCGGCCGTGGATGGCCGTACGAACCCCCAGATGGGCGACCTGCGCCGCTCGGTCATGGAAGACGTCGACCTCGCGGTCGATCCGGCCGAACAGCTTGACGAGCAGTGCGCCGGCGACGTGGAACCGCTCCGTCATCACGGTGTTCATCTCGGCGTTCAGTTCCATCGACCGCCGGGAGAGCTGCTGCAGGCGCCGGCCGACGATCCGTGCCGGGATGACGAACCCCGGCAGCAGGACCATCGCGAGCAGCGTCACCCGCCACTCGAGGATCATCATGGCCACGAGCGTGACCGTCACCCCGATGAGGTTGTCGACGATGCCGCCGAGCGTTCCGGTCAGGGCTCGCTGGGCGCCGATCACGTCGTTGTTGAGCCGGGTGATCAGCGAACCGGTCTGGGTTCGGGTGAAGAAGGCGATCGGCATGGCCTGCACGTGCCGGTAGAGCATGGTGCGCAGGTCGAGGATGAGGCCCTCGCCGATGGACGACGACAGGAACCGTTCGGTCATCGACAGGGCCGCGACGGTCAGGGCGACGACCAGCATCGCGCCGAACAGCAGCCACAACAGGCCACGGTCGCCGCCGGGGATCGCGTCGTCGAGTGCGAGCCGCGCCAGTTGCGGAGGAGTGGCGGCGACCGCCGCGCCCGCGACGATCACCAGCAGGAACCCCACGAGGCGACGGCGATACGGACGCGCGAGGCCCCAGGCCCTGCGGATCACGACACGATCGAAGCGACGCTGGGCCATCTCGCGCGCGTCACCGAGCGGACGCAGCGGCATGCCGCCGCCCCGGTGCATTCCGGTTCCGCCCCCGCGCATGGATCCTCCGCACGTCGTGTGGCGCGTGCCGAGGATCGACACGGTGCGCCGGTAGGCTCGCTCGCCCAGGCGCCATCGTACGACTGCGCTCTGCGCCCATCGCCACGCGGGTGTGCCGCCGTCCCAGACGCGACCGGACTCCCGTCGGCGTCACCGTCCGAGCACGAGGCGAACGTGACCGACCGGCACCTCGACGACGACGAGCGGGCCCTGCTCGCGCGGCACCTCACCGACGTCGACGGGGACGTGTTCGCCCTCACCGACCTGCCCGAGGTGGTCAAGGGCGCGCTGTTCGCCCGCTACTCGCGCTACGGCGGTTCCCTGCGCGACCTGTTCCTCGACGAGTTCGCCGCCGACGTCTCCACGGATGATCCCGCAGCCCGGGCCGAGGGCCTCTACCAGCGGGTGTTCAACGAGTACGGGGATGACTCCGTCGCACAGCTCGGGGGGGCCCACGTCGCGCTCGAGAACGTGTCGAACCTGGCGACCAAGCGCATCGAGTGGGGCCGGCTCGCGGCCTACCTGGAGCAGTCCACGCGCTACATCGCCTACGACACCCGGCCCGGGGGTCGGTATCGGTACCACCGCGACGCCGACGTGATGGCCGGCCCACACGCCGAGGCCTACGAACGCGAACTCGACGCCATCTTCGACCTGTACTCGGGGCTCGTGCCCGACGTGCTCGACTGGGTCCGCAGGCGGTGGCCGAAGGACGACGACACGTCGAGGTTCGTCCACGACAGCACCACGAAGGCCAAGGCCCTCGACCTGCTGCGCGGGATGCTCCCCGCCGCGACCTGTTCGAACGTCGGGATGTTCGCGTCAGGGCAGTCCTACGAGCAGCTGTTGCTGCGGCTGCGTGCCGACGACCTCGCCGAGTCCCACGCGATCGCCGACGGTCTGCTGCGGGAGCTTCGCCACGTCATCCCGTCGTTCCTGACGCGGGTCGACCGTCCGGAACGTGGGGGCGTGTGGACGGACTACCTCGCCACCACGCGCCGGGCCACCCGGGAACTTGCCGACCGGTTCGTCGACGCGACTCCGGCTCCCGCCGAGCCCGTGGTCCTGACCGACTTCGGTCCCCGCGACCCGGTCGACGCCGAGGTGGCGCTCGTCGTCGGGGCGCTCTACCCGCACGTGACGGTGTCCGAGCATCAGCTGGAAGGGATGGTGCGTACCTGGCCCGCCGAACGACGGGCCGAGGTGCTGCGTGCCTACGTGGGTGAACGGACCAACCGACGGCACCGTCCCGGACGCGCCCTCGAACGCGTCTGGTACCGGTTCGACGTGCTGGGGGACTACGGCGGGTTCCGTGACCTCCAGCGCCACCGGATGCTGACCATCGAGTGGCAGCAGCTCACGCCCGCCCACGGCTTCGAGGTCCCGACCGAGCTCGAGGAGGCGGGATTCGCCGATCGCTGGCGCGAGGCACTCGAACGGTCGGCATCCCTGTACGAACTGCTGGTGCGTGACCACCCGGTGCAGGCCCAGTACGCGGTGTGCTTCGCCTATCGTGTCCGCTACGCCATGCAGTTCAACGCCCGCGCGGCGATGCAGATGCTCGAACTGCGTTCGACCCCGCAGGGTCACCCGCAGTACCGCCGCATCGTGCAGGAGATGCACCGACAGATCGGCGAGATCGCCGGGCACCGCGCGGTCGCGGATGCGATGGTCCACGTGGACCACGGTGCAGCGGAACTCGAACGACTCGAGTCGGAACGTGCGGCGGAACGTCGCCGCGACGCCGCCCGGATGGAGGAGACGCCTCGGTGAATGGAAGCGTGCGGTCCGTGCTGGTGGGCCTCGTCACGGGTCTGGTGACGCTGTTGCTCCTCGACCTCGCCCGGATCCTCGAGGGTTCCAACGCACGTGACGGGGACACGAGCATCTGGTGGTCGATCGCCTGCTACGTCGCCGTGGGCGTCGTGGTCGCCGTGCTGTGTTCTGCGGGGCTCCGCGACCGGCTGGCCGTCGCGGTCGCGGCGATGGTCGTGCTGTTGTTCCTGCTGCCTGCGCTCCCGGTCCGTGTCGCCGAATGGGTCCCGTCGCTGCCGTTGGTTCCGGTGGACGACGTTCAGCGGGTCGTGGCCCTGGTGGCGTTCGCGGCGTTCTCGACCACCGCGGCGCGCGGCGGTCGCCGACGCTGACGCAGAAGTCGGGGTGGTGACGTGCGGCCCGGGAGCCGTGCGGCTCAGCGCGCGGTGACGTCGACGCGGTCGGCGACGAACGGTGCGAGCGGTGTTCCGTCGCCCCGAGTGAGCTCCACGGTCAGCCGGTGTGTCCCCGGCTCGAGAGTGACGGGGAACGTCACCTGGTCGCACGGCGCGGCCACGGCGCACCCGTCCCACGTGGAATCCACGCGGCGATCGTCCAGGAACACCGTCAGCGACCCTGCCTCCTCCGGATCGTCACCGAGGTCGGACACCTCGGAACGCACCGGACCGATGCTGCCCCCGTCGACTCGGACGACGACGTTGGTGGCCCCCGCGGCGAGGGTCTCCCCGTCGGCGGGGGCCACGATGGTCAGGGTCGCGTCGTGTGACAGCGGGAGCAGGTCGGCCGGGGGATGCAGCGCGATGGTCAGCGGGCCGTACAGCACCACGCAGCCGACGAGCGCGAGCGCGAGGAATCCGGCGAACAGCGGGGAGGTCGCGGCGATTCCCAGGCGCGTCCACACGGCGACACCCAGCGTGAGCAGCGCGACGATCGCGACCGGCAGCGCCCAGCCGATCCCGTCGGAGATCCACTCGCGACCGAGCATGCCGATGGCGCCCAGTGACACGGCGACGGCCATGACGGCGACCAGGTCGGCCGGTCCATCGAGCGTCAGGACGCCTGCCGCGACCAGCACGACGGCACACGCGAGCACGACGCCGATCACCACCACGGCAGCCTGCCAGGTTGATCCGGGGCCAGCGTGGGCGAGCAGGATCGGTGACACGGACAACTCCCTCGGGCGGCAGACGAGGCGACCGCCACTAGGATAGGACCCAACCGCACGGCCCCTCCGTCCCCCACGCAGATCGATCAGGCGAGTACCCATGTCCTCCGAGTGGACCGACCTTCCCCGCGGCATCGGCCGGGTCGTCACCGCGATGGTCACGCCGTTCGATGCCGACGCAGCGCTGGACCGCGACGGCGCGAGCCGGCTGGCGCGGCACCTGGTCGACTCCGGAACCGACACCGTGCTGGTCAACGGGACCACGGGTGAGTCCCCGACGCTGCACTTCGACGAGGTGATCGGCCTCGTCGGTGCCGTGCGCACGGCCGTCGGCGGCGACGCCAACGTCATGGTCGGCACGGGCACCAACAGCACCGCCACCACGGTGGACGCGACGGCACGTGCCGAGGGGCTCGGAGCCGATGCGGTGCTCGTGGTCACGCCGTACTACAACCGCCCGGACCAGAGCGGCCTGGTCGCGCACTTCACCGCGGCGGCCGCCGCGACCTCGCTGCCTGTCGTGCTGTACGACATCCCGTTCCGGACCGGCCGAGAGATCGAGGTCTCGACGCTGGTGACCCTGTCCGAGGTGGAGAACATCGTCGGGGTCAAGGACGCCACGGCCAACCTCGGCAAGGTCGCCGACGTGCTCGCGGCGACCGCCGATGCGCCCGGAGGATTCGGCGTGTGGTGCGGATCCGACGAGGCCAACCTTGCGGAGCTCGCCGTCGGCGCCAGCGGGGTCATCTCCGTCAGCGCGCACCTGGCGGGCCCGGAGATCGCCGAGATGGTCGACGTGTTCCCGACCAACCCGTCGCGGGCTCGCGAACTGCACCTGCGTTGCCTTCCCCTGCACCGGGCGCTGTTCGCCCAGCCCTCGCCTGCGCCCCTCAAGGGTGTGCTCGCCGCGCTCGGCCTGCCCGCCGGCCCGGTGCGACTCCCGCTCACCGCTGCAGACACCCCAACCATCGAGGCGGCGATCGCCGCCCACCAACGACTGGTCAGCCTCAGATGACAGCTCGCAGTCGCCGCGACGCGGCACCCGTTACCGTCACCTTCCTCGGAGGTCTCGGTGAGATCGGTCGCAACATGGCGACGGTCGAGGTCAACGGCCGGATCCTCGTCATCGACGTGGGGGTCCTGTTCCCTGATGCCGAACACCTCGGTGTGGATCTGATCCTGCCCGACTGGTCGTGGTTGCGAGACCGTGCCGACGACGTGGCGGCGGTGTTCCTCACCCACGGGCACCTCGACCACATCGGCGCGCTGCCGTACCTGCTGCGTGACCTGGATCGGCCGCTCACCGTCCACGGGACCCGGCTGACGATCGCGTTCTGCGAGGCCGTGCTCGAGGAGTGGGACGACCTGCCCGCCGTCGAGTACGTCGAGGTGGAGCCCGGCGACGTCATCGAGCTCGAGGACGTGTCCGTCGAGGCCATCCAGGTGAGCCACTCCATCCCGGACGGTGTCGCCTACGCGCTTCGCACCCCGCAGGGCATGATCGTGCACACGGGCGACTTCAAGCTCGACCAGAGCCCCATCGACGGTCGGCCGACGGACCTCGCACACTTCGCGCGGCTCGGTGACGAGGGCATCGACCTGCTGCTGGCCGACTCCACCGGGGCGGACACGCCGGGCCACGTCGCGCCCGAGCGCACGGTCGGCGTCAGCATCCGCGAGCACGTCAACGACGCGGAGGGGCTCGTGATCGTCGCGTCGTTCGCGTCTCACGTCCACCGCATCCAGCAGGTGCTCGACGCCGCCGTCGCCGTCGGTCGCCGTCCGGTGTTCGTCGGTCGCTCCATGGTCCGCAACATGGCGATCGCCATCGAACTCGGCTACCTGAAGATCGATCCCGACCTGGTCGTCGAACTGGCCGACGTGGACCGGCACGACCGGCGCTCCCTGATCGTCGTGTGCACCGGCTCGCAGGGTGAGCCGTTCTCCGCGCTCAGCCTCATGGGGGAAGGGGAGCACCGGCACCTGCAGGTGGGCGAGGGCGACCTGGTGATCCTCGCCTCGAGTCTGATCCCGGGCAACGAGCACGCGGTGTTCCGTTCCATCAACAACCTGTCGCGACGCGGCTGCACCGTCGTGCACCGGGGCACCGCCCCTGTCCACGTCTCGGGTCACGCCAGTCGTGAGGACCTCGTGCTGTTCCACAACATCGTGGAGGCCGAGTACATCGTGCCGGTTCACGGTGAGCACCGGCACATGCGGGCCCACCGTGAGATCGCGAAGATGACGGGATGCCTCGACGACCACGTGCTGATCTGCGAGGACGGCGACACCGTGCTGCTCGAGGGTGGACACGTCACCCGCGGTGAAGCGGTCCCCACCAGCCACGTGTACATCGACGGACTGCTCGACGACGTCGGACCGGCCCTGCTGCGGGATCGCCGCCGGATCGGTGAGGACGGCATCTGCATCGGCATCGTGACGATCTCCACGCACGAACGTCGGCGGGCAGCGGAGACGGTCGTCACCCAGAAGGGTGTCGTGTTCCACGAGTCGGCCGACGAGATGCTCGAGGCCGCGCGTCGGGCCGTCGACAAGGAACTCGAGGGCGTGTCGTCGTCGAAGTTCGAGGACACCGCCGCGATCCAGCGCCATGTCGTGCAGGCACTGGGACGCTTCTGGCGTGAGGAGACCGGACGCCGCCCATTCATCCTGCCGATCGTGCAGGACGTCTGAGGACCGCCGTCGGTTCGTCGAGCGCTTCGAGGATCGGTCAGGCCGGAATCGCACGGCGGTAGTTCCATCCGTGTGTGGACCGGTTACGCTGTGGTGTCGTCCGCGAGGAGTTCGCCACGTGGCATCCCGTTCCCCCTCGACCACCTCCAGCCGGTCCGGATCGTCGGGTCAGCGGCGTGGCGCCCCGTCGTCGCGTTCCAACGGCTCGCGCGCGGCCACCCGAACGACGAAGACCGCGTCCCGGTCGAACGGCACGAAGGCCTCGACGAGGTCCACCGCCGCGTCTCGCACGTCGAACACCCGTCGCGCTGTTGGCCCGGCTCCGACACGAGCCACCAGCCGTGTCACCCAGGTGTTCGGGACCCAGCGCCAGGACGTCGTGGGAATCCTGCTGGTCCTGCTCGGGGTCCTGTGTGGGCTCGGGATCTATGCGGACGCGGCGGGTCCCGTCGGGGAGGTGCTCAACGCTGCCTCGCTGGGCCTGCTCGGCCTCGTCGGCAACGCGGTCCCGCCGCTGTTGGTGTGGCTCGGGCTCGCGCTCGCCATCGGCCGACCCTCGGAGTCCGTCGGCCGGGTCGTCGCCGGCGCGACCCTGCTGCTGCTGGGCGTGCTGGTCGCGCTGCACCTGGGTGTCGACCAGCCCCATCCGTCCGATGGTCTGACCGGCCTGTGGCGTGCGGGCGGACTCGTCGGCTGGGCGGTCGGCAGCCCGCTCGTGTGGGCGCTGTCCCTGTGGGGTGCGATCGCCGTGGTGGTCGCCCTGCTCGCGCTCGGCGCCGTGTTCGCGACCGGGTTCACCTTCGCGGACGTCTTCGGTGCGTTCCGTCGTGTGCTGACCGAGCGTCCCGCGGATGCGTCTGGTGCACCCACCGAGGACCCGCAGGCGCTCCGACCGACCCAGCTCGTCGAGCCAGCGGGTCCCGCACCTGACGCGGCGTCGTCGCGGGCGATCCTCGCCGCCGTCGACGACGAACCCGCCGCGGAACCGACGGTCGAGCTGGAGGAACCCGCCGAGGAGTTCGCCGGTGGCGCCGTCATGCCCGAGCCTGCGGTGGACGATCGCCCGCGACGCGCGGCACGCGTCTCGCCGGTGCGGTCGTGGGCCGACTACGAACTGCCGTCACTCGACCTGCTCGCCCGGGGTCGCGCGACCGGCAACGAGTCCGATCGCACGATCCGGGCGCAGGTCGACGCACTGCAGGCCACGTTCCAGCAGTTCGGCGTCGACGCGACGGTCGCGCGTTGGTCACGGGGCCCGACCGTCACACGCTTCGAGATCGAACTGGGCCCCGGCGTGCAGGTGAAGAAGGTCGCCAACATGGGCGATGACATCGCCTACGCGCTCGCGGCGCCCGACGTGCGGATCGTGGCCCCCATCCCGGGCAAGTCGGCCATCGGCGTGGAGGTTCCCAACCGCAAGCGGGATCTGATCACGCTCGGCGACATCCTGCGCAGCGACGACGCGCTCGCCGACCCCCACCCGCTGACGGTGGCGCTGGGCGTGGACATCGCGGGGCGCCCGTCGCTGGTCAACCTGACGACCATGCCCCACCTGCTCGTGTCGGGGGCCACGGGGTCGGGCAAGTCCGTGACGCTCAACGGGATGATCTCGTCGGTGATCATGCGCGCCCGGCCCGACCAGGTGCGCATGATCCTCATCGATCCCAAGCGCGTCGAACTCAACGCCTACGAGGGGGCCCCGCACCTGCTGTCGCCCGTGGTCACCGATCCTCGGCGTGCTGCGGACGCGGTCCAGTGGTGCGTCAAGGAGATGGAGCAGCGCTACGAACTGCTCGCGCTCGCCGGTTTCCGCAACCTCGACGGCTACAACGAGGCGGTGCGCGAGGGACGCCTCGAGTCCCGACCCGGACCGGACGGCACGGAGATCGAGCCGACCGAACTGCCCTATGTCCTGCTCGTGATCGATGAACTCGCCGACCTCATGCTCGTCGCGCCGCGTGACGTCGAGGACGCGATCTGTCGGATCGCCCAGATGGCGCGTGCCGTCGGCATCCACATGATCATCGCCACCCAGCGCCCATCGGTCGACGTCATCACAGGCCTGATCAAGGCAAACATCCCGTCGCGGCTCGCGCTCGCCGTCGCATCGCAGACGGACTCGCGCACGATCCTGGACGCCAACGGCGCGGAGAAGCTCGTGGGCAAGGGCGACATGCTGTTCCTGCCGGCGAGTCAGGGCAAGCCGTCACGCCTCCAGGGGTGCTGGATCACGGAGACCGAGGTCGCCAACATCGTGTCGTACTGCCGTGCCCAGCGCCGGGCCGAGTTCGACGAGTCCGTGCTCCGTACGGGCGAGGATGCGCAGCGCGCCGACGCGCAGCGATCCGGCGACGACACGTCCGACGAGGCCCTGCTGCGACGTGCTGCCGATCAGGTCGTCACCAGCGGGCTCGGGTCGACCTCGATGCTGCAGCGCAAGCTCCGGATCGGCTTCGCGCGAGCCGGACGTCTGATGGACGAGCTCGAGGTGCTCGGCGTCGTCGGGCCCAACGAGGGATCCAAGGCACGTGAGGTGCACTGGGACGCCCAGCAGCTCGAGGATGCGACCGCGAGCGGAGCGCTCTAGATCGAGCCGCTCGTTCGCGGGCTCAGCGCCAGCGGAACTCGCCGGTGGCCTGTGAACGCTCGCCCTTCAGCTGGCGCCGCGCGTTGACGAAGGCATAGCCACCACCCAGCACCAGGGCACCGAGCAGCAGCAGCCCGAGCCGGTCACGTGGCGTGTCCGCGATCGCGACGCGATGGTCGCCGTCGCCCGCCGCCGCGGCGAACGCGGCCGGCGCGAGGAGTGCCAGGCTGACCACGGACACCCCGAGGGTGGCGGTCAGTCGTCGGATGTTCACGCGTAGGGTCTTCATGGGCGCGGATGCTAGCCGATGCGTCGTGCGGACCGACGATCGGACCACCCGTGGGCCGGACGTGTGCGGCTGTGCGCCGACCGCCACGGGGTCCTAGTCTCCGTGGAGGTTCTCGTCGCCGCGTCGTGGTCGGGCGGCGGGATGGTCGAGGCCCACCAGGGACGACGTGAGCACAGGAATCGGTGACGCGCTGCGCGAGGCGCGTGAGGCCCAGGGTCGCACCGTCGAGGACGTGGCCCGGGTCATCCGGTCACGTGCCGAGCAGCTGCGTGCGCTCGAGGACGAGCGCTTCGACGTGTTCACCGGGGAGGTGTACGCGAAGGGCTTCCTGCGCAGCTACGCGATCGAACTTGGCCTGGACCACGAGGAACTGCTCGACATCTTCCGCACGCGCGTGTCGGCCCCCAACGAACTCCCGGCGTCCACGCTCGTCACCGGTTCGATGCCCCGCGGTCCGCGTCGGTCGACGCCACCGGCATGGCTGACGTGGCTGTTCATCGGAGCGCTCGTGGTGGCGGGTCTGGGCTTCCTGGGGATGATCAGCACCCGCTTCTCGCCCGACACTGCGTCACCGGACGAACCACAGGGGGCACCCCCTGCGCCCGCCCCACCGGTCGACGAGGGACCGGACACCGCACCACCTCCGGCCCCGGAGCCCGACCCGGAACCGGAGTTCGACGGGCTGGAGATCCTCGTCGCACTCGAGGAGGCGTCGTGGCTGCGTGCCACCGTCGACGGGGCCGTGGTGTTCGAGGGCATCGCCGCTGCCGGAGAGACGCTCCAGTACCAGGCCGACGACCAGATCGCCCTGCGGGTGGGCAATGCCGGGGGTGTACGCATCCAACGCAACGGCACGGACCTCGGAGCACCCGGCGCCCGGGGTGAGGTCGTCGAGGTGACGTACGACGTCGACGACCCCGACCCCGTCGCCTGACGACGCACCTCACCCGACGGCACCCGACGGGTGCCCGACCTGACCACGACTGCACATCGACGGAGCCATCTCGTGACCGTGATCCAGACCGAGCCCGAGATCCCTGCTCGCGCCCAGGGCGCGAGCGTCGCGATCATCACGCTCGGCTGTGGCCGCAATGAGGTCGACTCCGACCAGCTCGCCGGGCTGCTGCACCGCACGGGCCACGACGTCACCGACGACCCCGCGTCCGCCGAGGTCGTGATCGTCAACACGTGCACGTTCATCGCGCCGGCGAAGCAGGAGTCCATCGACACCGTGCTCGAGGCCTGCCAGCTCAAACACGACGCGCGTGCCCGGGCGGTGGTCATCGTCGGGTGCATGGCGCAGCGCTATCCCGACGAGCTCGCCGAGGCGATCCCCGAGGCCGATGCGGTCGTCGGATTCGACGGCTACACACGCCTCGGCGAGGTGATCGGCCAGGTGCTCGACGGCACCCTTCCCGCACGTGTCGTCGGGGTCGGCCCCGCCCATCCCGGATCGCGACCATCCCTCTCGCTGCCCGTCGTGTCCACGATCTCGACCCCGGCGTCGAGCGCGGAGTCACCTGCCGTGGCAACGCAGGACGACCTCGACCGGGTTCCGGAGTCCGGTCCTCGCTTCGTGATGCGGGCACACGACGGGCGGCCGTGGGCGTACCTGAAGATCGCGTCCGGCTGCGACCGGGTCTGCACGTTCTGTGCGATTCCGTCATTTCGGGGACGATTCCGGTCCCGGCCGCTCGACGAGATCGTCGTCGAGGCGCAGCAGCTCGCCGGGTCGGGGGTGCGCGAACTCGTGCTGGTCAGTGAGAACACCACGTCCTGGGGCAAGGACCTGCCCGGTGGGCGGTCCCTGCAGCCACGCCTGTTGCGGGCGCTCGGTGACGTCGACGCGATCGAGCGTGTACGCCTGATGTACCTCCAGCCCGCGGAACTCACCGACGAGCTGCTCGAGGCGATGGCCGGTGAACCGAAGGTCGCGAGCTACTTCGACCTGTCCCTGCAGCACGTCAGCGGACCCGTCGTCGAGCGCATGGCGCGGTCCGGGGATCACGAGCGGTTCGGTGCGCTCATCGAACGCATCCGGGGGCTGGATCCCGACGCGGTCTTCCGCTCCAACTTCATCGTCGGGTTCCCCGGCGAGACCGACGCCGACGCCGGACGCCTCGAGGACTTCCTGCTCGAGCATCGACTGGACTGGGTCGGACTGTTCGCCTACAGCCCGGAGGACGGCACGCCAGCGATGGACATGCCTGGCCAGGTTCCCGAGGACGTCGCCCGCGAACGACTCAATCACCTGTCGGAGATCCAGGAACGCGTCGCCGACGACGGAGCCCGACGGTTCGTCGGCAGGGACCTCGAGGTCATCGTGCAGGAACGAGGCGAGGCGACCCTCGCGCGGTCCTACCGTGAAGCGCCCGACACTGACGGAGAGATCGAACTGCGCACCCCGGGGCACGGACCCGCCGACCTTCCGGTCGGACGCACCCTGACGGTGCGCGTCGCCGACGCCATCGGTGTGGATCTGATCGCGCACGTCGACGCCGGGTCGGCCGGACCGGAGGGCACCCGTGCGCGCGCGTGACCTGTTCGGCATCCCGAACCTCGTCACCTTCCTGCGTGTCGTGCTCGTCCCGGTCATCCTGTGGCTGCTGACACTGGACGACCCCCGTGCCCGCTGGTGGGCCCTGGGCGTGTTCGTGTTCGCGGCATGGACCGACTCGATCGACGGGTGGGTCGCCCGCAGGTTCGACGGGGTCACGGCCTGGGGGCAGTTCGCCGACCCGGTCGCCGACAAGCTGCTCGTCATCGGGGTGCTCGCCAGCCTCGCGCTGGTCGACGAACTGCCGTGGTGGGCGGTCGTCGTGATCGTCGGGCGTGAGGTCGCCGTCACCGTGCTTCGTGTCCGCCTCGTGCAGCGACAGGGACGGGTGATGCCGGCGAGCGTCTGGGGCAAGGTCAAGACGGTGTCGCAGATCATCGCGATCGCCGCGCACCTGCTTCCGGGCGCGCCACCGGTGATCGCCCAGCGCCTGCTCGACGTCGCGGTCGTGCTCACGGTCTGGTCGGGCATCGAGTACGGGTTCCGGGCCCGACGTCTCGTGCACGCGGGACAGGACGCCGGGTGACCCACGATCAGGCCAGCGCCCCGCCGCGAGCCGCCCTGCTGTCGGTCGGCAGCGAACTGCTGCTCGGAGACCTCACCGACAGCAATGCGACGTGGCTCAGTCGAGAGCTCACCGCGCGCGGCATGCAGGTCGTGCACCACCTCGCCGTGGGTGACGACGTCGCGCGCATCGGTGAGGCCATCGAGTGGCTCGTGCAGCGCAGTGAGCTGATCCTCGTCGGTGGGGGCCTGGGTCCGACCGTCGACGACCTCACCCGTGAGTCGGTGGCCGCCGTCGCGGGGGTGGAACTTCAGTTCCGTGAGGACCTCGCCGACGAACTGCGGGTGCGATTCGCGCGTATGGGACGGACCATGTCCGAGCAGAACCTGCGCCAGGCCCACATCCCCGTCGGCGCGACGGTCTACCCGGCGGTCGGCACCGCGCCAGCGTTCGCCATCGACCTCGCGGGCGACACGCCGACACGCCTCGTGGCCCTGCCCGGCGTGCCGTGGGAGATGCGGGAACTGTTCGAACGTCACGTGGTCGACGAGGTGCGTGCGCTCGCGGGGGAGCGTACGACGATCACCCGCCGGGTCCACGTCTCCGGGCGGGGCGAGTCCGACGTCGCCGCGGTCGTCGAACCCATCGTGGCGCGTCACACCGAGGTGACGCTGTCGTTCCTGGCGCACACCACGGGCATCGAGGTGCGTCTGACCGTCAGCGCGTCCGACGTCACGGTCGCGCGCGCGACGTCCCAGCCCCTGGTCGACGAGGTCGTGTCTGCACTCGGTGCGGGGGTCGCGGGGATCGACGACGAGCGCGTCGAAGAGGCCGTCCTGCGCACCCTCACCGAGCGCGGACAGACCGTCGCGCTGGCGGAGTCCGTGACCGCGGGAGACATCGCGGCGCGACTCGGACGGATTCCCGGTGCCTCGCAGGCGCTGCACGGGGGGATGGTCGTCTACTCCGCCGAGGCGAAGCACACGATGCTCGGCATCCCTGACGAACTGCTCGTCGACGGCGCGGTCGGCGAGGCGGTCACCCGCGCCCTGGCCGATGCGGTGCGTGAGCACACGGGGGCTGACTGGGGACTGGCCGTCACGGGCGTCGCGGGTCCCGGGGACCTCGGCGAGATCCCGGTCGGAACCGTCCACTGGGCGCTGGCCGGACCGGGTCGCGACACCGAGGTGCACACCCGACGCCTCAACGGCGACCGCACGTCGATCATGTCCCGGCTGGGCACCACGGCGCTGGACCTGCTGCTGCGACGACTCGTCGAGGACCAGCCCGGAGCGTGACGATGCGCGGCCCCGTGGCGATCCCCGTGGCCGATCGTGTGATCGCGAGCGAGGTGGGCGTGCGCGGCTCGACCCTCGGACAGGGTCTCGCGCGTCACGACGTGGTGGCGTCGGTCCCGCGGGGCGTGTGATCCTCGTCGGATCGACCGTTGGCGCGTGCCACGGGCGGAGGCAGGGGGCCGCCACTTCGTCGCACCTCGGCGAACAGGGCCCACACGGCATCGAACACACGCATGGCCTGCTGGGCGTCGTAGAGGGCGCCGTGGGCGAGGTCACGATCGTGCGGGATGCCGAGTGCGGCGCAGGTGCGGGCGAGACCGCGAGGTGCCTCGGGACCGGGTGCGAGCAGCGGCAGGGCGAGGGTCTCCACGTCGAGCAGGTGGTGATCCCACGTCGGTTCCAGCCCCAACTTGTGGCACATGCGTTCGAGGTGGCGTGCGTCGAAGTCCGGGACGGCCCCGACGAGCACGGCGTCACGCGCATCCTCGAGGAGCACCGGCAGCCACTCGGACGCCGGCGTCTGGGTCTGGGACGCGATGCGGTCGTCGTAGTGCGTGAGGACCAGTGCCTCGGCGTCCGCCCCGTCGATCGTGTGTGTGGGGAAGTACTGGCGTTCCACCTCGCGACCGTCCTCGAAGCGCACGATCCACGACACCTCGGTCAGTTCGTGGCGTCGATGGTCGAGCCCCGTCGCCTCGGTGTCGATGAAGACGAAGCGTGTCGGGCGCACCGGAACCGGTCCGTCGCTGGGCGCGGACCCGTCGGTTGCGGTCTGCGTCGGGGGATCGGTCGCGGTGGGCATGGGACTCCGGTGACGAGGTGAGGCGCGGGTGGGTGCGGCCTGCGTGCGGAATGCTCGCGTTCGAACAGGTGTTCGTGTAGCGTGATCCACAGTTCACGGGCGGCGCCTCGCACATGATGTCACACCTGACATCTACGGTGTGGTCACTCGGTCGCCGGACACCGGCGGACAGTAGGGCAGGACCACACCAAGGGTCGTCGACCTCGCTCGGACGACGAGACCGGAACACGAGCCCCGGAGGCATCACGTGGATCGCGACAAGGCACTGGATCTCGCGCTCGGCAACATCGAGAAGCAGTTCGGCAAGGGTTCCCTGATGCGCCTGGGCGACGAGAGCGCCGTGCGCATCCCGGCGATCCCGACCGGGGCGCTCGCACTCGACCTCGCACTCGGGATCGGCGGCCTGCCCCGTGGGCGCGTGGTCGAGGTGTTCGGCCCGGAGTCGTCCGGCAAGACGACCGTCGCGTTGCACGCCGTGGCCGAGGCACAGAAGCTTGGGGGCATCGCCGCCTTCATCGACGCAGAGCACGCGCTGGACCCGACCTACGCGCGGGCGCTGGGGGTCGACATCAACGACCTGCTGGTGTCGCAGCCCGACAACGGTGAACAGGCGTTGGAGATCACCGACATGCTGGTGCGGTCCGGGGCGATCGACATCGTCGTCATCGACTCCGTCGCCGCCCTCACGCCGCGCGCCGAGATCGACGGGGAGATGGGCGACAGTCACGTCGGACTGCAGGCACGTCTCATGAGTCAGGCGCTGCGCAAGCTGTCCGGATCCCTGCACCGGTCGAAGACGTGCGCGATCTTCATCAACCAGCTGCGCGAAAAGATCGGTGTGATGTTCGGATCCCCGGAGATCACGCCGGGTGGTCGTGCCCTGAAGTTCTACTCGTCGGTGCGACTCGACGTGCGCCGCATCGAGACGCTCAAGGACGGTACCGACGCGGTCGGCAACCGGGTCCGGGTCAAGGTCGTCAAGAACAAGGTCGCCGCGCCCTTCCGTCAGGCGGAGTTCGACATCATCTACGGGGAGGGCATCTCTCGGGAGGGCTCCCTGATCGACGTCGGGGTCGAGGAGGGAATCATCCGCAAGGCAGGCGCCTGGTACACGTACGACGGCGAACAGCTCGGTCAGGGCAAGGAGAACGCGCGCCAGTTCCTCCGGGACAACGACGACGTCTCGCGCGAGATCGAGAAGAAGGTCAAGGAGAAGGTCGGCATCGATCCAATCCTGGTCGCAGAGGAACTCGAGGACGAGCCGGACGACCTCGACCTCGATGAGGAGTCGTGATCGATGCCGCGTGATGCCGAGGAGTGGCTGGCCCGACGGGGGATCGAACGTCGACCACTGATCGATCCGGTCGACGCGGCACCTCCACAGGAGTCGGCGTCGGTCCCTGCGATGCCGTCGGCTGACGACGCCGCATCCGCGGAGGCGCTCGCCTTCGTCCGGCGATCGGCGTCGATGACCCCACAGTCCGAGGGTCGCCTGCGCGACAAGCTCGCCCAACGTGGCTTCGACGACCACCAGGTCGAGGCCACCCTCGTCCGGGCCCGCAGCGAGGGGCTCGTCGACGACCGACGGATGGCCCAGTCGCTCGTCGACGAGGCACGCGCGCGTGGACACGCCCTGCTGCGCATCCGCCGGGACCTCGGGGCGCGTGGCTTCGATCGCGACCTGATCGCCTCGCTGCTGGCCCCGTACGAATCGGAGGACCAGCAGGCCGTGGCGTTCGAACTGGCCCGCCAACGGGCCGCGCAGCTCACCGGGGAGACCGCCGAGACCGCGTTTCGACGGGTGGCTGGGCATGTCGCCCGGCGCGGACACCCCGACGCACTGGCGCGGAAGGTCGCCCGTGACGCGGTGTTCGCGCTGCGCGAGGAGCAACGCACCGCGGACCGGTGACGCCACCCCGGTCCAGGGCCAGGCCCGTCGGATAGCCTGCCTGCGTCTCGGACGTCGGTCTCCCGGTCGACGTACCGCCACCGGGCAGCAGCCCGAACCTCGGAGGTGCGCCATGACCATCCTGCAGACCTGGATCGTCGCCGGGATTCCCGGACTCGTGGTCGTGGCGGCACTGTTCGCGGGACGCTCACGTACCCGCGCCATGGTGGGATACGGCGCGCTCGGTGCCCTGGTGCTCGCCTTCTTCGTGACACCTGGTGGCGGGATGTCGGCCGCCGCGCTGGCCGCCGTGGCCGCCGTGCTGGTCGCGCTCGGGCGCGGGACGCACCTCGACGGAGGCACCGAACACCACGAGGCACGTCGTCGCTTCACGACTGCAGGCGGCTGATCGACCGTGCCGCGTACCTACGCCATCCGCACGTTCGGCTGCCAGATGAACGTGCACGACTCCGAACGCGCCGCCGGCCTGCTGGAATCCCTTGGCTACCGGCGGGCGCCCTCGGACGATGACGCCGACCTGATCCTGCTCAACACCTGTGCGGTGCGTGAGAACGCCGACAACCGCCTGTACGGCACGCTGGGCCATCTGCGACGGGTCAAGGACGAGCGTCGCGAGGCCGGCCAGGACCTGACCATCGTCGTGGGGGGTTGCCTCGCACAGAAGGACGGGCAGGCCGTCGCCGAACGTGCACCGTGGGTCGACGTGGTCTACGGCACCCACAACCTGGGCAACCTTCCCGGGCTGCTCGCCCAGGCCGACTCGGCCGCGATCCCCGTCGTCGAACTCGTCGAACAGCTCGAGACGTTCCCGTCGGCGCTGCCCGCGCGTCGTGACGTGCGCCACCATGCGTGGGTGTCCATCTCCGTGGGGTGCGACAACACGTGCACGTTCTGCATCGTGCCGAGTCTGCGCGGCCCGGAACGCTCTCGGACGGCCGCCGAGATCCTCGCCGAGATCCGCGACCTCGTCGCCGACGACGTGATCGAGGTGACGCTGCTCGGGCAGAACGTCAACTCGTACGGCCGCGACATCGCCGGGCGGAGCACCTTTCCCGAACTGCTGCGGGCAGTGGGCGCCATCGACGGGCTGCAGCGGGTCCGTTTCACCTCGCCCCACCCGCGCGACTTCACCGACGACGTCCTCGACGCGATGGCCGACACCCCGGCGGTGTGTGGACACCTGCACCTGCCGATGCAGTCGGGATCGGACCGCATCCTGCGGCTGATGCGCCGCTCCTACCGGCAGCGCCGCTACCTCGACCTCGTGGACCGGATCCGTGACCAGCTCGCCGACCCGGCCCTCACCACGGACGTCATCGTGGGATTCCCCGGTGAGACCGAGGCGGACTTCGAGCAGACACTGGAGGTCGTCGATCGCGTCCGGTTCGACCAGGCGTTCACGTTCCAGTACTCGCCGCGTCCCGGCACGCCTGCGGCCGAACGGGTCGACGAGTTCGTGGACCCAGACGTCGTCGCCGAACGCTACGGGCGCCTGGAGGCCATGACCCGACAGCACTCGCTCGAGGCCCACCAGCGCCTGGTCGGCCGCCAGCACCGGCTGCTGGTCGAGGGGCCATCGAAGAACGATGCCACTCGCTGGTCGGGGCGAACCGACGGCAACCACCTCACGCACCTGCCGGCGCCGACGTCGGACCGCGAGTTCGCGGCGGGAGACCTCGTCACCGTCGAGGTCGTCGAGGCCCGGACCAACTACGTGCTGGCCGGGGCACCCCGTCACGTCGAGTGCACCCGTGCCGGCGACGCCGCACGTGCGACACGCGACTCCGGCGCGACCGCCGGCCACGGCGCGCGCGCCGCGGGGCGCAGCCTGCCGGTCGTCGCGGTCTGACGTGGCGACCATCGTCGCGATCCCTGCGGCCGCGACCCTGCTCGAACAGGTCGATCCCCGTCCCCGTGACCACGTCGCAGCCGACGTGACGCGTCTGCGCGCCGCCATCGACGGACTGGATTTCACCGGCGCGGACGTGGCCGTGCTCGTCGTGCAGGGTGCGTCGGGAGTGACGGTCGCTGGCCAGGCTGGTCTCGCCGGCTACGGGTACCCGGACGTGCAGTTGCCGCTGACGCCAGCCGTTGCGACGGCCGGCGCGCTGGCCGGTCACCTCGGCGTCGACGTGAGCGTCGCGGACGAACTGGACGCCGAGTTCGGCGTGCTCGCGCTGCAGGTGGCCGCGCGCGTCGACGTGCCGGTCGTGGCCGTGTCCGTCGACGACGATCTCCCGATGATCGGTGCGGTGGTCCAGGCGCTCCGTGAGGTCGCGTCCACGTCCAGGTTGGCGGTCGTGGGGGCCGGCCCCCGCGCCGCCCCCCACACCGGCCCCCCGCCCC
>JBBDIX010000022.1:0-17441 GCA_040880235.1 Nitriliruptoraceae bacterium | reverse complement strand
GCCCCCGTCATGGTGGGCGGGCGTGGTCGCGGGCGACCTCGCGGCGACCCTCACGACCCGCGCGCCCGGGTACCTCGTCGACGGTGCTCAGGACTGGGATCGCCGGGCGCTGGAGGCGATCGAGGCGCTCGACGTCGATCGCCTCGGCGCCCTCGGGCCCGAGGAGTCCCGGCAGGTGGTCGCACACGGCTGGGCGCCCCTGCTCGTCGCGACGCAGCTCGCACGCGACCAGGGCGCCGCTCCACCAGAGGTCGTCCACGCTGCCCCGCACGGGGTGGGGTACGTGGTGGCGCGGTTCGCGCGATGATCCGATGAGCGTGCTCGCCATCATCGGCCCGACCGCATCCGGCAAGTCGGACCTCGCGTTCCACGTCGCTGACCGCCTGGCGGCATCCGGCTGGCGTGTGGAGGTCGTCGCCGTCGACGCCTTCACCGTCTATCGCGGCATGGACGTCGGGACGGCCAAGCCCACCCCGTCCGAACGTCGTCGGGTCGCCCACCACATGGTCGACGTGCTCGACCCCTCGGAGGAGGTCACCGTCGCCTGGTTCCAGCGCCACGCGCGCCGGGCCATCGACGCCATCCGGGAACGCGGCGCGGTGCCCCTGCTCGTGGGCGGATCCGGCCTGTACTGGCGGGCCGTCGTCGACCCCCTGGAGTTTCCGCCCACTGACCCCGACGTTCGCGCTCGTGTCGAACAGCAGGTCGGTGACGACCCGGTGGCCGCACACGAACGCCTGCGGGGTCTCGATCCCGAGGCGGCGGCACGCATCGAACCGTCCAACCTGCGGCGTGTCGTGCGGGCCCTCGAGGTGCTCGAGCTGACCGGACGACGGTTCTCGTCCTTCCGAACGGCCTGGGAGGGACACGACGGGATCTACCCCGACCTGCGTGTGGTCCAGCTCGACCCGCCCGGTGACCGCCTGCGTCTGGCCATCGAGTCTCGGGTCGAACGGATGCTCGATGATGGGCTGATCGACGAGACGCGGGCTCTGGTCCGCCGCGGTCCCCTGTCGCGCACCGCCGCGCAGGCGATCGGATACGCGGAGGCGCTCGCCGTGATCGACGGGAGCCTCGCACACGCCGACCTCGTCGAGTCGGTCAGCACGCGGACCTGGCGGTATGCGCGTCGCCAACGCGCCTGGTTCCGCCGCGATCCGCGCGGACCGCGCATCGCCGCGATCGGCGCGACCCGTGAGGCCATCGACCACCTGTGTGCACCCGAAACGTCCTGACGCGGACGTGGCCCGTCCGGATCAGGAATCCTCGATGGGCGGTGACAGGGTCAGCACCCGCCAGTGCACGTCGCGCAGTGCCCGCTCCGAGTGGACCAGTGGCACGGTGTCGCCTCGTGCCCACAGGTGCGCCTGATCGGCGTAGTGGTGGTGGAACGGCCGACCCGACTGCCCCGTGAGCTGGATCCAGCGGCCTGCATCGAGGTCGCCCAGGTCGACGACCATGCGCATCGACGGAACGGCGTCGACCTCGTAGCCCTCGCTGGCGCTCCATCCGGTCGCGTTGACGACGTCCTTGCCGCCCGCGATCTCGAACGGACCGCGGTTGAGGATCCACTCGAGCGGACGGATCCCGGAGGCCCCGAACGTCGCGTGTTCGAGTTCCAGCCGGTGCATCGCTCCCCAGCGCCACGTGACGGGGTCCGACGAGAACCGGTGCTCGAGCTCCCGGTGGGCCTCGGCCATCGCGATCTCGAGCACGTCGTCGCGCGTCGTCACCTCGAGCGTCGTCAGGTCGTCCCACCAGGGGGACGCGGGACGCTCGAGCAGGTGACGCACGACCTCCCACCAGCGTGCGGCCCCGTCGGGGTGCGCCCAGTCGGGCAGCTCGTCGTGGAAGGTCTGCGCGAGCACGTGACGCCACACCGCGTTGAACGCGGCCGCGCCGGGTGCGCCGATGTCGTCGTGGCCGTCCCAGTCGCCGACGACCTGCTGGATCACGTTGACATGCTCGTCGTCGGACGACACGGCCAGCAGGTGGCGTCGCAGGTTGGAGACGTTCGCATTGAGGGTGTCGAGCTGGATCGCCAGCATGTCGTCCACGGTGAGTTTCCCGCCGACGTCGATCAGGTCGTGTATCCGCGCGGCCCGGTAACCCATGTTCGGGGTGTCCTCGAGGACGGGCGCGTCGCCCCGGGGCAGGATCGGCTGGTTGGCCGCGACGATCGACCCGTCGGGCGGGTCGAGCAGCCACGGACGTTCGTCGTCACGCACGGTTCGAACCTCGGCGTGCTCATCGAGCCAGGCCGCGAGCGGAACTCGGGGCTGGTGGCCGGCGCGCACGGGGACCCGCCCGGCGGGTACGAACCCGATGTGGCCGTCGACGTCGGCGTAGACGATGTTCTGAGCGGGCACCTCGAACAGGGCTGCGGCCTCGAGCAGGTCGTCCCAGCTCGACAGGCGGGCGAATCGAGGGATCGCCGCGACCGTTGGCGTGGGCTGCAGGGCGGCCCACCGCAGGGCCACGGCGTGTTCGTGCCCGGCTGCGCGGCGGTCGCGCTCATCTCCCAGCCGGCCGGTCGCAACTTCGCGGGCGTCGTCACCGACGTCCGAGATCAGCGGCCCGTTGGCCGTCTCGCGGATCGTGATCTCCACGTCGGCGCCCATCGCGACCCGGATCGTCTCCGTGCGCGTCAGCACCTCGACGCGCTGATCTCCGTCGAGGTGGTGATCGCCGTCGAGGCGTTCGATCACCAGGTCGGCGGCGTTGGCCGTCAGGTTCGTGAATCCCCACGCCGCCCGGTCCGTGTGACCGATGACGACACCCGGCAGTCCGGAGAAGGAGAACCCGGTCACGCCGTAGGGGCACGCGTCGGAGACGGGGCGACAGCGCAGTCCGACCTGGTACCACAGTGACGGCAGGGACGGTTCGAGATGAGGGTCGTTCGCGAGCATGGGCGCACCGCTCGCGCTGCGATCGCCGGACACGACCCAGGCGTTGGATCCGACGCCGTCGCCGCGGCCGAGCAGGGCCGGTACGACGTCGAGCAGCCGCTGGGTGTGCGCGAGCAGTTCGACGTCGGGTTGGCCGATGACCGGTTCGGTCGACACGTCGCCGCCATCGTCTGTCGCCCCGTCGTCGACGGAACCGGCGCCCTGGTGCGTGGACCCCGGCGCGGCGTCGAGGCCGCCTCCGGCCGCCTCGTCGTCGATCGGATGGGTGGCGTGGGCGAGCCAGATGCCGTCACGCACGGAACCACCGTCGGGGATGATCGGCGGGTGTTCTCCCGGCGGTTCGGGATACAGGGTGGTCCATGACCGACCTGGTCCGAGGTCGGTGGCGCTCAGGCGTGCGCGTACGAGGTCGTCGTCGATGCCGGCGAGGTCCCACGCCATCGCCCGGATCCACGCGACCGAGTCCGCCGGCGTCCAGGGCTCGGGGCGGTACCGCCAGGCGCCGGCCAGGGGCAGCATCGCGTGCTCGAACGACAGCGCGGTTCCCTGTCGGCCGTCCATCCAGGCGTTCACCCCGGCGGCGTACGCCTCGAGCATGTGGAGGGTCTCGTCGTCGAGGAGCCCGAGGTCGGCCTCGGCGGCGCGGCGCCATCCGAGCGTGCGCAGGAACGCGTCGGTCTCCACCTGACTCGACCCGAACAGTTCGGACAGACGTCCGGACGTGACGTGACGACGCACGTCCATCTCCCAGAACCGGTCCTGAGCGTGCACGTGTCCCTGAGCGAACCACAGGTCCCACGTGTTCGAGGCCAGGATGACGGGGATGCCGTACCCGTCACGCAGCACCTCGACCTCGTCGACGAGTCCCGACACCTCGAGGTCGCCGACCATGGGAGGAAACGAGCGCCATCCCGCGAACAGCAGGTACACGGGCGTCGACGTGACCAGCAGCACGACCACGAGTCCGATCGTGACCGCGCCGCGACGGATCCACGTCATGCGCCGACCACCCTTCGTCTCCACGCTCGCGGGGGCGTGCGCCCGCCAAGACAACCAGAAGTGGGATGCGCACCGCCACCACGGGCCCGTACGCTGCCCGAGTGAGATTCACCAGGGCACACGGCACCGGCAACGACTTCGTCGTCCTCGCCGACCTCGACGACCGCATCGGCCTGTCCGAGGGGTTCGTCCGTGCGCTCACGGATCGTCACCACGGCGTCGGGGGTGACGGCGTCCTGCGCATCGGACCGGGCCGGGGTGCGGCCCACGTGTTCATGGACTACCGGAACGCCGACGGCACGATCGTGGAGATGTGTGGCAACGGCGTGCGTGTCGTCGCGAAGCACGTCGTCGATCACGGGTTGGTCGCCGTCGACGACGTCGTGGTCGTCGGGACCCGCGCGGGTGACCGGCACGTCACCGTCCACCGCGATGCCCACGGGAAGGTCGCCACCGCGACGGTGGACATGGGGATGGCCTCGACGGACCCGTCCCGAGTGCCGTTCGTCACCGACGCGGGGGACGTCGCTGCCCACGAGTTCGACGTCGACGGGGTGGGCCTGACGGTGTCCGTCGTGTCGATGGGCAATCCGCACGCCGTGCTCGTCGTCGACGACGTGGGCACGGCCGACGTGCACGGGATCGGCGCGCGGCTGCAGGATCACCCCGCCTTTCCCCAGCAGGTCAACGTCGGGTTCGCACACCCGGTGGCCCCCGACCGCATCGCACTGCGAGTGTTCGAACGGGGCGTGGGGGAGACCGCCTCGTGTGGCACCGGGGCGTGTGCGGCCGTGGTCGCCCTGCACCGACTCGGTCACACCGGCGAGCGCGTGTCGGTGGAGGTCCCCGGTGGGGTGCTCGACGTGCACCTCGAATCCGACGGCCGGGTCCTGATGACCGGTCCGGCCGTGGAGGTCGCCCACGGAGAACTCGATCCGCACTGGCTCGCGGCCGTGCGGTCCGATCCGGTCGAGGTGACGGCGTGACCGATCCTGCTCCGCCGACGCTGACCACGCTTGACCTGGACGACCTCGACACGGCACTGGGTCGGGCCGAACTGCGTCGACGTCGACGACAGGTCATCGGCGATGCCGCACCTCGTGAAGGTGTCGACATCATCCGCCCCGTCGAGCGGGCGGTGATCGTGGGCGTGGAGGGACCGGCGGACACGGTGCAGCAGGTGGAGGCATCGCTCGATGAACTCGCGCGTCTGCTCGACACCGCAGGTGCACAGGTCGTCGAACGGGCCATGCAGCGCCGTGAACGCCCGGACCCTGCCACGTACGTCGGTCGGGGCAAGGTGGCCGAACTGCGTGAACTGGCGGCCCTGCACGAGGCGGACGCGGTCGTGTTCGACGACGAACTGGCCCCGGCCCAGCAGCGAAACCTCGAGGAACAGATCGGCGTCAAGGTCCTGGACCGCACGATCGTCATCCTCGACATCTTCGCCCAGCACGCCACGTCGCGGGAGGGTCGTGCGCAGGTGGAGCTCGCGCAGCTCACCTACCTGCTGCCGCGCCTGCGCGGGTGGGGTGCCGCGCTGTCGCGACAGGCCGGTGGTCGTGCTGCGGGCGGTGTCGGCATCGGTGGTCGCGGGCCCGGTGAGACCCAGCTCGAGGTGGACCGGCGTCGCATCATGCGGAGGGTCAACCGGCTGCGAGGTGACCTGAAGGACTTCGCGAAGACGCGTGCCACGAAGGAGGCCGAGCGTCAGCGCCGCCGCGTGCAGACCATCGCGCTGGTCGGCTACACGAATGCTGGCAAGTCGTCACTGCTCAACCGGCTCACCGACGCCGACGTCGAGGTGGCCGATCGGCTCTTCGCCACACTGGACCCCACCGTCCGTCGTCTCGCGCTCGACGACGGGCGCAACGTGGTCGTGACCGACACGGTCGGGTTCGTGCAGAAGCTGCCGCACGGGCTCGTCGAGGCGTTTCGGTCGACCCTGGAACAGACGGCGTCGGCAGACCTGCTGCTGCACGTGGTGGACGCGTCACATCCCGAAGCCCTGCGACAGGTCGCCGCGGTCCATGAGGTGCTCGCGGAGATCGGCGCCGACGAGGTGGACGAACAGATCGTGCTCAACAAGGCCGACCGGGCCGACCCCGATCTGGTGGCCGCGCTCCAGCGCAGCCTGCAGGTCGACCTGGATGCGGATGCCCTGGTCGTGTCGGCGCTGACCGGGCAGGGGGTGGATGCCCTGGTGGATCGACTCGCCACCCGGCTGCCGGTGCATCGGCGTCGAGTGACCGGCCACGTGCCGTGGGATCGTCAGGACCTGGTCGCGATGGTCCATCGTGAGGGCCGAGTCGTCGACGAGTCCCACACCGACACCGGCACCAGGATCGTCGCGGATGTCGACGAGGACACGGCGGCGGCACTGGCGGACCACCTCGAGGACAACCCGTTCGCGCAGGACGCCGAGGACTGGGAGACCGACGAGACCGTCAGCGCACGTCGCGCAGGACCGTGACGACCTTGCCCATGACCCGAGCGTCCTGGTCGGAAGACACCGGGATCGGTTCGTAGGCCTCGTTCGCGGGATCGAGCCAGACCTCACCGTGGTGACGGCGGAAGAACTTGACCGTGGCCTCGCCATCGATCAGCGCGGCGCACATCTCGCCCTGTTCGACCGTGGGCTGTTCCCGCACGACCACCAGGTCACCGTCGAACACGCCGGCGTCGATCATGGACTCACCGCGGACCCGAAGCATGAACAGCTGTCCGTCACCCACCAGGTCGCGGGGCAGTGAGTAGACCTCCTCGACGCGTTCCTCGGCGAGGATGGGTCCACCCGCCGCGATCTCCCCGACGAGTGCGACGCTGCGGGCGGGGGCGGCCCGACGGTCCAGCGAGGTGTCGGGGTCCCGGCCGAACTCGATGGCGCGCGGCCTGCTCGCATCACGGCGCAGGTAGCCCTTGTCGGCCAGTGTCTCGAGTTGTGCGTGCACCGATGACGGGGACCGCAGGCCCACGACGTCACCGATCTCCCGGACCGACGGTGGATAGCCGTGCTCGGCAACGTGCCCGTGGATCATCTCGAGGATCGCGCGCTGCCGAGGCGTCAGGTCCTCCGCGGTGGCGAAGACCTCCGGGTCACCGACGACGTCGGTCCCGTCGTCGGGGGTGCTGGTGTCGAGGGGGTTCACGGTGTCGCTCCCGGGGTGCGTGGTCCGGCGTGCGGACCCCTGTCCGAACTCGCGTTCGACCGGGACGGTAGCAGGACCCGTCGCTCGAGGCGAACACCCGTTCGTCTCTCTGCTTGACAATCGAACACGCGTTCGCTCAACTGGTGAACAGGTGTTCGGGTCGACCGTGCGAAGGCTGTCACACCCCCTCCGTACGGTCAGCTCGAGAACAGCAGCCAGATGGACGACGGCGTCGCAGGGCGACGCCCAGACGGTGAAGGCGACGACGTGAGCAGCATCGCGATCCCACAGCGACAGGCCTTCGTGCGGGCACCCGGCTACGCCGGGGGAGGGCTGGGCGACTCGACCGGCGTACGCCGCGGGCCGGTCCTCAGGCCCGTGGACGACTCGACCGGCGTGGACCTCTCCACGTGGCGCCGGTTCCTGGTCGTGGTGGCGGTGGTGGTGGCGACCGTGCTGGGCGCGGTCGGGCTCTTCGCCCTGCAGGTGTCGGGGCCGACCGTGGCCGAGCGGACCGACGGTCACGTGATGGTGGAGCCGCACCGATCGCTCTGGGAGGTTGCGGTCGCGACCGCCCCGGCCGGTGTCGATCCGTCGGACCAGTTGTCGGCGATCGAGGCCGTGAACGCGGGAACGATCGGGGACTCGGGTTCGTGGCGCGTGGTCCTGCTTCCGGCCCGGTGACGGGTGTGAGGGTGTGACCCAGAGATCTCCGACCGCGTCACCCCCCGTGCGTGGTCGGAACACCGGAGGATGCGCCGCCCCGCGCCTCCGGTGATTCGCCGCCCGGTGCCGTTCGGTGCCGGGCGGCGTCGTGTCTGGACCGCCTCACGCGCCCTTCGGAGGAGCGTCCTTGCGCAGTTCCGACAGTTCGAGCTCGAAGTCCTCGGGCCCCTCGAAGTTCTTGTACACCGACGCGAAGCGCACGTAGGCGACCGGGTCGAGTTCGCGCAGCTGCGACAGGACCTGCAGCCCCACCTGTTCGGAAGGGACCTCACGTGTACGACGCGCGCGCAGATCGTGTTCGACCTGCGCGGCCGCGCGTTCCAGGATCTCGGGCTCGACGCGTCCCTTGGCGGCACGTGACATGCCGTCGAGGACCCGGTCCCGTCGGAACGCCACGAGCTGTCCCGATCGCTTGCGGACCAGCAGTTCGGGGAGTTCGAGGCGTTCGAACGTCGTGTAGCGGTCCCCACACGCGTTGCAGGCGCGGCGTCGGCGCACGGCGTCACCATCCGGCGTGGGCCGTGAGTCGACCACGCGGTCGTCGTCGACTCCGCAGTGCGGACATCGCATCGGGGGCTCCTGCCGGGCAGGTTCGACGACGGGGGGTCGTGGTCCTGTGCCGCTGCCGCAGGATCGTAGGGCGCCGCCTGCCCGCGATGGCCGAGCCGCTACCGTCCGCCGTGATGAGCACACTGGCGATCGGGCCCACGGCCCTGGGCATAACCCTCGATGCGGGCGCCTCGGTGGACGACGATGGGTGGCTGGAACGGTCCCTGCACGTCCCGGTCGGTCTCGACGGTCCCCGCGGCATCCTGCAGGGAGGGGTCGCCGCGAGTCTGCCGATCGACGTCGCACGCTCCGTGGACCGTTTCGGCGCACCCCTGACGAAGGTCCGTTCGCAGCTCCACGCCCCGACGCTGGTGGGCCACACGTACCGCGCACGGGTTCGCGCGGCGTCCGGGATCTCGTGCCACGAGGTGGAGATCCGCGACGCCGATCGGCTGCTGATCAGCGCGCAGGTAGAACTGGCTGGCCACGCGCCCGCCAGCCATGCGCACGACCTCACGGACCTGTCCCGGATGCCGTTGCCCGAACCGCGTCCGCAGGTGCGCTGGTCGGACTGCTGGGTGTGTGGAGCGCGGTCGGGTCATCCGCGTGCGCTGCACCTCTACCCGGGTTGGCGCGACGACGAGACGGTGGTCTGTGGATGGTTCCCGGCGCCGTGGTCGGCGCGCGAGGGCACGCAGGTGGTCGACGAACTCGTCGTGTCGGCGGTGCTGGACTGTCCGACGGCCTGGGCGTGCCGCGACGCGGTCGACGCCATGGGGATGGACGGTCCGCTGCTGGCCGGATTCGACCTGCACGTGCTGCGTGACGCACCGGTCGGTGAACTGCTGCGTGCAGTGGCTCGGTTCGACGGAGCCGACGGTCGTCGGCTGCGGGTCCGGGGCGCGCTGGTGGACGAGGACGGTGTGGCCCACGCGGTGGCGGGTGCCCTGCACGTCGCCGTGCCAGACCTGTCCGCGTTCACCGGCCCGGCGAGCTGACGGACGAGGTCAGGTCGCGACGCGTTCCACGAGCAGTCGTCGCCCGTTGGCGCCACTGTCCGCGGACCACTGGTCGACCAGTTCGATGCGTCCGTCGTTGCGCCGCTGGACCCGGCAGCGTCCCCGCCCCGTCGAACGATGCACCCCGTCCCGGCGTTCCTCGACATGGACGAACCGGTACTGCAGCAGGTCGTCGACGAGCAGACCGGCGAGTTCGCCGTCCGAGACGCGATCGGCGTCGTACCTGGCGATGGTGCGCCGCCCCTCCTGCAGGAACCGCACCGCAAGGCCTCGGGAGACGGGCCCGTCGACGGTCTCGTCGAGCTCGAAGGTCAGGCCGTGGAGGTCGGACCCACGTCCCGGGTTGCGGTGGTTGCCCGCCTCCCAGTCGGGACGGGTCAGCGCGTACCCCCACTCGGACGCGAAGCGACCGTCGGCCTGCTGGACGGAGTCCCGATACCGGGCCTCCATGCGAAACCCTGCGGCGTTGAACACCCGCTGCATCGGCACGTTGTGTTCGTGCACACGCCCGGTCAGTCGGTGCAGATCGGGATCGGCACCGAAGTGGTGATCGGCGAGCTCCCGAAGCACCTCACGTCCCACGCCGCGACCCCGGACCTTCGGGTCGATGCGGATCGACATGCGCGCGTCGCCGGACTCCAGACCGGTGACCTGGGCGAACCCGGCAGGCTCTCCGGACACGATCACGCCCCAGGCCCAGCGGTCGTCGGAGGCCCACACGCCCTCGTCGAGCTCCGCGGCGAGCTTGCCGGGGTCCCAGTCCTGTGACGGAGCGAGCGCGGTGGCCGAGGCCTCGTCGGTCGCCACGACCCACTCTGCGTCGTCGGCGACGAGGACCCGCACGTGGACCTCCGAGCGTTCGACACGACCGCGACGATGCTGCGGGGAACGTTCCGGGCTGCGCGACACGGTGGCTCCTCGGCCTGGCGGCGACCTGCGGGTCGGGTGTCCGGCATCGTCGGTCCGCGTGGCGGATCCGGGTGCGACTCCGGGCCGAGGAGTGTCCGTCGGCCCCGGCGCGCTGCCGGCTCGGCAGACAGGGTGCCAGACCGTCGCCGGACCCGCCGGGCCGACCGGTCCCTGGTCGTCCGGACCGCTGACGTGGCGCGCGCGGTGGAGCTCGTCCTAGGGTGGGAGGGTGGAGGTGCCGGTCCCGGCCGCCGGATCGGCGTACGCAGACGAGGAGACGATCCACATGGACCTGGTCGGACTCAGTGCGATCGACATCGCACGCGTGGTGCGCGACGGCGAGGCGTCCGCCGTCGAGGTCGTCCGTGCGCACCTGGATCACCTTGCGGAGGTGGAGCACCGGCTCGGGGCCTTCGTCTCGGTTCGACGGCGCTCTGCGCTCGAGGACGCGGAGGCGGTCGATGCCCGCGCCGACCGGTTCGACCTGCCACTCGCCGGAGTTCCCGTCGCGGTGAAGGATGCGATCGACGTCGCCGGCGAACCCACACGACACGGCTCACAGGCCACGAGCTCTGCCCCTGTGGACACCGACGACGTCGCGGTCCAGCGGTTGAAGGCTGCAGGAGCGATCGTGCTCGGCAAGACCCGGTGCCCCGAGCTCGGACTGTGGGGAACGTCGGACGATCCGGCCGGCACCGCCGTGAGCCCGTGGGATCCGTCCCGGACCGCCGGCGGCTCGTCGGGAGGTTCGGGCGCTGCGGTCGGCGCGGGCGTGGTGCCGGTCGCGCTCGCCTCCGACGGCCTGGGATCGATCCGCATCCCTGCCGCCGCCTGTGGCACGTTCGGGCTCAAGCCGGGGGGTGATCGCGTCCCGGAGACGGTCGGGGGCGAGCCCCATCTCTACGGCATGGCGCGCCTGGGTCCGATCGCGACCACCGTCGCCGACGGCGCGCTGGTGCTGGACGTGATCAGCGGGACCGATGACCTGCGCGACGTCGTTGCGCTGGAGGGCCGCGTCCGCGTCGCCGTGTCGTTCCGGCCGCCGACGCCCGGCATCGCGATCACGTCGGCGTGGCGTGAGGCCGCCATCGAGGCGGGCCGCCTGCTGAACCATGCCGGACACATCGTCGAGCGCGACGACCCGCCCTACGAACAGGCGACCGTGCAGGCCGTGCTCGCCCGGTGGACGCAGGGCGCGGTGCACACGGTCGAACGGCTCGGTCTCGACCGGGAGCTGCTGCAACCTCGGACCCGGGGACAGATCGCTCGCGGCGAACAGCTCGCGCGCATCCGCCCGGTGCGCGAGGAGGACGCCCAGCGCTGGAAGGACCACGTCGAGCCGTTCTTCGACGATCACGACGTGCTGATCACCCCGGCGTTCGCCCGCACCCAGCCATCGGCGACTGCCTGGCACACGAAGCCGTGGGTGTCGAACGTGGCCGTCAACATGTCGACGTACCCGTTCCTCGCCGCGTGGAACCTGGCGGACCTGCCTGCGGCGGTCGTCCCCCTGTGGCACGACGGGGGCCGCCCGCTGGCCGTGCAGGTCGTCGCCGCCCGGGGACGCGAGGACCTGGTCCTGTCGGTGGCGGCGCAGCTCGAGGCACTCGTTCCCTGGACCCGACACGCACCGGGGTGGGGCGTGACACGTCCGTCCTGACCGCGATGCTCGCGCTGACGGCGGCGCGCAGCGGCTCAGGCGTCGGATTCCGGCGGGGTCACCAGCGGCTCTGAACGTGTCGTGTTCGACTCGTGCCGGAGGCGCAGTTCGTTGCCTGCCGCAGCAGCAACGGCGGCGATCGGCACGGCGAGGAACACCCCGACGATGCCGATGAGCGCCGCACCCGCGGTCAGTGCTGCCAGGATCACGATGGGGTGCAGGTTGACCGCACGGCGCATGATCAGCGGTTGCAGCACGTTGGACTCGAGCTGCTGGACACCGATGATGATCGCGAGGACGATGAGCGCCTGCTGGAAACCGCCGGTGGCGAGTGCCACGAGCACCGCGATCATCCCGGCGACGAACGCCCCGATCACCGGGATGAACGCCCCGAAGAACACGAGCACGGCGATCGGCAGGACCAGGGGCAACCCGACGATGGCCAGTCCGATGCCGATGCCGACGGCGTCGGCGGTGGCCACGATCGCGGTCCCGCGGACGAATCCGCTGAGTGCGGTCCAGGAGCGCCGTCCGACGGCGCGCACCGTCTCCTCGTAGGGGCTCGGGGTCCGTGCGATGATCCAGTCGACGATCTGGCGGCCGTCCTTGACGAAGAAGAACAGCATGACGATGGCCAGCAGCAGTGCGGTGATGAGCTCCACGGCGATGGACGCTCCGGACCACACCTGCGTCGCGAGCTGGCCCGACTGCTCGGAGAGCTGCGCCAGGCCCTCCTCGGCCATCTGCATGATCTCGTCACGATTCCAGCCGAAGTTCTCCTCGAGGAAGAGCAGCAGCGTGTCGAACGCCTCACCGATGGTCGGGCCCAGCTGCTGCACCTCACGCACGAACGACGGGGTGAGTGCCGCGAACACGCCGCCGACGACGGCCAGCCCACCGAACAGCACGATCGAGGTGGCCAGGGCTCGATGGACTCGATGCTTCTCGAGCCAGCGTGTCGGCGGGACGCACAGCGTCGCGAGGATCAGCGCGACGAGCACCGGCAGCGTGACGAGGTACAGGCGGACGAGCACGTAGAGCAGCGCGGACACGCCGACGAGCACGACCAGCATTCGCCAGGTCCACGCGGCGAGCGTGGTGAGCCACGACGGCACCCGGCGGATCTCGGGCACGGATCGGCGTGCGATCTGACGTTGGAGCTGTTCGTCGTCCACGAGGCTGCAACCTCCGCGTCCTGCGTCCCGATGCCGTGAGCGCAGAGTAATCGAGTCGGGTGGATCGAGGTGAGATGACCACGAGAACCTGGCGCACGTTCGTGCGCGCCGATCGCACGCTCGAGGCACGAACTTTTCGGTCCACGCTGTGGACGAAGGTGTGGACAAGTCGGGGTGAAACGGGGGACAATGGGGGGCGTGCACGGTGGACGGGGCGTGGAAACACAACATGTGGTGCACCTGTCCCGGTCTTGGCCACCACGGGTAGTGCACTCGACAGGAACGCCGATGACCGAGATGCTTGACGTGACGGCGTCGTGGCGTGTTGAGTGGCGACCGGCTCACAGCGATGTAGTTCCGTCGATGTCCAGCCACACAGGGATGCCGCAGGGGATGTCGCAGGCCGTGGGCATGCTCGGGAGGCAGCGCAACCAGCACGTCGGCCGGGACGGTCGACCCGGCACACGAGCGCCACGAGGAGCACGACATGGTTGACCTCCGGTCCGACAGGGCCCACGAAGCGGACGCGTCGAACACGACGGATGCCGCAGGGACGCACGCAGGAGCGCCACTCGAGGCCGTCGGTGGCGAACGAGGGCTCGGCCTGCGTGTGGACCGCTGGTTCACCACGCCCGACCGTCATCCCTACGACGAACTCGACTGGGAACTGCGTGACGCGGTCCTGACCAACTGGCGCGACGGGTCGGTGTCGTTCGAGCAGCGCGGGGTCGACTTCCCGTCCAGCTGGTCGATGATGGCGACGCAGATCGTCACCCAGAAGTACTTCCGTGGGACCCTGGGCACGCCGGAACGCGAACGTTCCGTGCGTCAGATGATCGACCGGGTCGCCGACACGATCACCGGCTGGGGGCTCGACGGCGGGTACTTCGTCGACGACGACTCCGCAGAGAACTTCCGGGCCGAGCTCAAGCACCTGCTCGTGCACCAGAAGGCGGCGTTCAACTCGCCAGTGTGGTTCAACGTCGGGGTGGAGGAGAAGCCGCAGTGCTCCGCGTGCTTCATCCTGTCCGTCGAGGACACGATGTCGTCCATCCTCAACTGGTACGTCGAGGAGGGCACGATCTTCAAGGGCGGATCCGGCGCGGGTGTGAACCTGTCGCGCATCCGCTCCTCGAAGGAGCACCTCAAGGGCGGCGGCGAGGCCTCCGGTCCGGTGAGCTTCATGCGAGGCGCGGACGCATCTGCCGGGACGATCAAGTCGGGAGGCAAGACTCGCCGCGCCGCCAAGATGGTCATCCTCAACGTCGACCACCCCGACGTGGAGGAGTTCATCTGGACCAAGGCCCGCGAGGAGAAGAAGGTCCGCGTGCTGCGCGAGGCGGGCTTCGACATGGACCTCGACGGGGAGGACTACGCGTCGATCCAGTACCAGAACGCGAACAACTCGGTGCGCGTGACCGATGAGTTCATGCGGGCCTACGAGGACGACACCGACTACACGCTGCGCGCGGTGACGACCGGCGAGGTGCTCGAGACGCGTTCTGCCCGCGCCGTCATGCGTCAGATCTCCGAGGCGGCATGGGAGTGCGCAGACCCGGGACTGCAGTACGACACGATCATCAACGACTGGCACACCTGCCCCGAGTCGGGTCGCATCAACGGGTCCAACCCGTGCTCCGAGTACATGCACCTCGACAACTCGGCATGCAACCTGGCGAGCCTCAACCTCAAGAAGTTCTTCGACTACGACGCCGGTCGCTTCGACGTGGAGTCCTTCCGGCGCGCGGTCGAGATCATCTTCACCGCGCAGGAGATCATCGTCGGCTACTCGTCGTACCCGACGGAGAGCATCGGCAAGAACGCGATCGACTACCGCGAACTGGGGCTCGGCTACGCCAACCTCGGTGGCCTGCTCATGTCGATCGGTCTGCCCTACGACTCCGACGAGGGTCGCGCGTGGTGTGGCGCGATCACGGCGCTGATGACCGGGCACGCCTACCGGACCTCCGCGGAGATCGCGAAGGTCGTCGGTCCGTTCAACGGCTATGCGAAGAACGCACAGCCGATGCTGCGGGTGATCGGCAAGCACCGCGACGCCGTCGAGGGCATCGACCCGCGTCCCGTTGCCAGCGACCTGCTCGCCGCTGCACGCACGTCGTGGGACGAGGCGCTCGCGCTCGGCACGGAGCACGGGTTCCGCAACTCGCAGGCCAGCGTGCTCGCGCCCACGGGCACCATCGGGCTGATGATGGACTGCGACACGACCGGAATCGAACCCGACCTCGGACTGGTCAAGACCAAGAAGATGGTCGGTGGTGGGTCACTCACCATCGTCAACCAGACGGTGCCCCAGGCGCTGCGCCACCTCGGCTACAGCGAGGAACAGGTCGAGGCGATCATCGCCCACATCGACGAGCACAAGTCGATCCACGGTGCCCCGGCACTGAAGCCGGAGCACACGAAGGTGTTCCAGTGCGCGATGGGTGACGACACCATCCACTACATGGGACACGTGAAGATGATGGCGGCTGCCCAGCCGTTCATCTCCGGGGCGATCTCCAAGACGGTCAACCTGCCGGAGACGGCGACCGTCGAGGACATCGAGCAGCTGCACCTCGACGCCTGGAAGCTCGGCATCAAGGCCATCGCGATCTACCGCGACAACTGCAAGGTCGCCCAGCCGCTGAGCGTCACCCGCAAGGCGGTCGCGGCGACGCCGGCCGGCACGGACGTGGAGGTCGTCCACGTGCCGCAGCGTCGCAAGCCCCCGAAGACGCGCCCGTCGCAGACGGTCAGCTTCCGGGTCGGTGACGCCAAGGGCTACCTCACCGCCGGGGAGTACCCGAACGACGGGCTGGCGGAGATCTTCCTGAAGCTCGGCAAGCAGGGCTCCACCCTGTCGGGTCTGCTCGACGCGTTCGCGATCTCCGTGTCGATCGGCATGCAGTACGGCGTGCCGCTCGAGAGCTACGTCGCCAAGTTCATGAACATGCGCTTCGAGCCGGCCGGTTTGACCGACGACGACGAGATCCGGTTCGCGACGTCGCTCGTCGACTACGTGGCCCGCAAGCTCGCCATCGAGTACCTGCCGTTCGACAAGCGGGTCGAGCTCGGCATCCACACGCTCGAGGAGCGCACCCGGATGCTCGACCAGGGACATCTCGAGGCCCCGGTGCTCGACGACGAGGACGACGAGGATCTCGACGACCTCACCGAGGATCCGTCGATCCGTGCCGCGGCGCGGGTGGACCAGCCGGTCGTGTCGGCGGTCGTGAACGACCCGATGGTCGACCACGACGCACCGCTGTGCTTCGACTGTGGGATCAAGATGATCCGCGCAGGTGCCTGCCACGTCTGCGAGTCGTGCGGCACCACCAGCGGCTGCTCGTGAGACAGGTCAAAGTCTGTGTGTCCCCTGCAGAGGGGTGGGTAGCAGCTCCTTCAGGGGACACCCAGACAGCGGTCGTGAGCAGACGGAGATGTTGCAGACGGCGAGCGTGGCGCCTTACTATCGGAACCCGATTATGGAAACCGATACGCATGGGGTGACATGGCTGCGGATGGACACGGTGATGGCCGAGGGGCACCGGGCTCGGGCCGAGGTGCGCAGGCGTTGCGCGCCCACCAGCCGGAGTACGCCGAACGGGCGGGGTCGTGGACTGAGCTGATCTGGGCGTTCTTCAGGCTCGGTGTGGTCGCGTTCGGCGGGCCGGTCGCGCACATCGCGATGATGGACAAGGAGATCGTCGAGAAGCGCCGGTGGGTGGAGCGCCGCCACTTCCTGGACCTGATGGCGGCCACCAACCTGATGCCCGGGCCGAACTCGACCCAGATGACGATGCACGTCGGCTACGTCCAGCGCGGCAACCTCGGGGTGTGGGCGACCGGGTGGGCGTTCATCCTGCCGGCAGCGAGCATCACGCTGGCATTGACGTGGGCCTACGTGGAGTTCCGCGAACTCCCCGCCATGGATGCGGTGTTCTACGGCATCCAACCGGTCGTGCTGGCGATCATCGCGGTCGCCATGGTCAAGCTCGCGCCGAAGGCCGCGGACGACCTGCGGACCCGGATCGTGTTCGTCGTCGCGCTCGGACTCGGACTGTTCGGGATCAACGAACTGATCGTGCTCGCGCTCGGTGCCATCGCCGGGATCGCCCTGTACAGCGTCTGGCGGTGGCCGCGAAGCGGAGCCACCGGGATGCTGCTGACCACCTCGCCGTGGCTCATGGGTGCCGCGCCGTCACCGTCGCCGGATGCCGAGACCGTGGGGCAGCTCGCGTGGCTGTTCTTCAAGTTCGGGATCACCCTGTTCGGGTCCGGCTACCTGCTCGTCGCCTACCTGCAGACCGACCTCGTGGACCGCTACGGGCTGCTGACCACCCCGC